>CAYSZS010000011.1:0-36697 GCA_964435575.1 uncultured Gammaproteobacteria bacterium
CTTGTCCCGAGAGCTGAGCTTGAAGGAGAAATGGGAGATGCGGTTATGGGAATGCAGGCCCGTCTTATGAGCCAAGCTTTGAGAAAGTTGACAGGAGCGATAAGTAAATCAAAAACGGTTCTTATTTTTACTAACCAGCTGCGCCAAAAAATCGGGGTTATGTTCGGAAATCCAGAGACAACTCCAGGGGGTCTTGCCCTTAAGTTTTATTCTTCGGTGAGACTTGATATAAGACGCATAGAAGTTTTAAAAGACGGGGATTCTGTAATAGGCTCTCGCCATAGAGTGCGGGTTGTAAAAAACAAAGTTGCGCCACCTCTTCGCGTTGCTGAACTGGACATTATGAACGAGGAGGGCATTTCTAAAACAGGAGGACTACTGGATGTTGCGGTTGACATGGCTTTAATGGAAAAGAAAGGGTCGTTTTTTAATTATGACGGTAAGCCTTTGGCTCAAGGAAGAGAGGGTGCTAAAATGGCCTTGAGGGACGATAAAAAATTAGCGGAAGAAATTGAAAGGAGAATAAGAGAGGCAGTTGCAGCTGGGAAAAAAGTGCCCAAAGAATTGGGAGAAGAAAAAGAGGAGTAAAATAGTTAAATAGCTGAATGGTTGAATGGTTTCCTCTAACCATCTAGCCATATAACTATCTAACTATGTCGATTATTACTTCCATAAAGCCCCAGAAGAACCCTTCGACTTCGCTCAGGGCTAGTAAGCGTGTGAATATTTATTTAGATGGGAAATTCGGATTCGGTCTAGATCTAGGTAACTTTGTAAAACTGGGGTTAAAAATTGGACAAGATTTGACCGAGAAACAAATAGAGGAAATTGTCAAGAAGGATGAATTTCAAAGAGTTTACGATAAGATTTTAAGATTTGGAAGTTTAAGACCTCGTTCAGAAAAAGAATACAGAGATTGGCTTAGAAAGCATAGAGTTCACGAAAGTTTACATGAAGAACTGTTTAATAGACTCGCGCGGTTAGATTTTCTTAACGATAAAAAATTTGCTTCCTGGTGGGTGGGACAAAGATTGCAGTTTAAGTTTAAGTCTAAGAGGGAATTAATACAAGAATTACGATTAAAAGGAATTTCAAAAGATATTATTGAAGATATTCTTTCGGAAACACAAGTTGACGAGGTGGCGGTGGCGAAAAAACTGATATATAAGAAAAAATATATGTGGGAAAGATTGGATGATTTTTCCGCGCGTAAAAAAAAGTCTGAATTTTTAGCAAGAAAGGGATTTGATTGGGATGTAATTAATAAGATAATTAAAAATAATTCTTTTGAAGATTATTAAATTATTGACCGACGGACAATATACCTGTAAAATTGGGATTAGGAGAATGGAAAATATGGTTGTAAGAACCTTTTTTGATATCAGCTTTGCAACCTCACCGCTTAATTTTTAAGCGGTAGCTTCCATTACTCCTTTGGAGAAATCCTAAGCACGAATTTCGAAACATTAAATAATATGACAACAGACGATATTAAAGTATTAATTGAAGATTTGCGCAAAGATAGAGAAAATCTTGGGAAAAAAGAGGAAAGAATCAAAAAACTCGAAGAGGAGCTTAAAGAACAGCTTTCCAAAGTTTCGAAGATGACAGTTGACGAGGCGAAAAAGATCTTACTTACCGAAGTTGAAAAAGACCTTAAGGAAGAAATTGCAAAGCGCATAAGGCGCGCAGAAGAAAGGGTTCAGCAAGAGGTAAAAGAGAAAGCTCGCGAGATCTTGTCCGACGCAATGCGGCATGGTGCAACCCAATACACCGCCGAGTATACGGTTTCGACCGTCGAGGTTCCAAATGAAGAAGTTAAAGGAAGAATAATCGGAGCACAAGGAAGAAATATTAGGGCATTTGAAAAAGAAACCGGGGTAGAACTTGAGATAGACGAAACAAATCAAATTAGACTTTCTTCATTTGATTCAATAAGGCGAGAGGTTGCGAAACGAGCGCTCCAGATTTTGATAAAGGATGCTAGGATTCAACCTTCGAGGATAGAAGAAGTTGTTCGTCAGACAAAAGCACAAATGGAAGATGTTTTACTGGAAGAAGGTAAAAAAATTTCGGAGGAGTGCGGAGTTTATAATCTTCCGACTGATATTTTAAAACTTATCGGGCGATATAAATTCAGGACTTCTTATGGCCAAAACCTAGGCCTTCATACTATCGAAGAAACTAAAATTGGTGTTGCAATAGCCAACGAAATCGGTGCAAACGTTGAAACCGTTCGGCTTGGGTGCCTACTTCATGATATTGGAAAAGTTGTGACTGATGAGGAAGGAACACATATTGATGCGGGTGTTGCAACTTTGAAAAAGTATGGATTTTCCAAAGAGGTTGTGAATGCCGTTGCCGAGCACCATGAGGATAAACCCTTTAGTTCGGTAGAATCTGTGGTTGTTTGGATTGCAGACGCAATTTCTGGCTCCAGGCCAGGAGCTCGTTACGAACCGCATGAGGATTATGTAGACAGAATGAGCAAAATTGAGGATATTGTAAAAACTTTCGCAGGTGTTGAATCGGTCTTTGCCTTTCAAGCAGGACGCGACGTTAGGGTTATTGTTTCGCCTGAAGAAGTTGACGATGATAGATTGGTGATGTTGGCGCGCGACATTGCCAAGAAGCTTGAGAAAGAAGCGGAATATGCGGGGCAAATAAAAGTTACAGCGATAAGAGAAGTAAGAGCTTCGGAAACTACCGTTGCCAAGTAGCAACTAAACGAAGATCGAAGTCGGAAGCGTGAAGTCTGATATGAGGTTTGAAGTTGGATGACTGAAAATTGATCGAATATTACTTAAATTTTCTCCAATTATTACGAAGTTTAGTTAGTTTCATCCCCACAATTTCATATCTTTCTATTAGCTCATCAGCATAACCTTCTTTTTTAACATAACCTTTGTACTTAGACAAAAGTAGATGGTTTACCGTTTCGCAACATTCGCCATATGCGTTTTTGAAATAATTTCTTAGTTCTTTAACAGACTCTCTCCTCGCCCAACCTTCGACTATTAAAGCTGGAACTGCACGACAATTTCTTTTCATTTGATCGACTAAGAGATATTTTTCATCTGGAGGGTAAGATTTGAGCAATTCTTCTATCTCAAGTTGTAATTGAAAACTTTCTTGCCAGACTTCTAAATCCCTGAAGTTTCTGATTACTTTAATCTTATTACTAGATATTTTCTGAACGGTCATTTGATAGCATTATTCCATCTTCTGACTTCTATCTTCAATCCTCAATTCGATCTTCAGACCTCAGTCCTCCAACTTCAATTTTTTTATGGTTGACAACGGGTGGCAATTAGTAAATACTATATTTCTAAGAAATGTCGAAAGTTTCCCTGAATTTCTTGGATAATAACCCACTGGAAAATGTGGGTTTTGTTTTTTAACAAAGAGCCGCAAGGCTCTTTTTTTTAAGCAACAACATGGCTTTACCACTAGATTTTGATCCGAGACAAAGAGGAACACCCGACTTTCTTTATCACTCAGCAGAACACTTGAATGGAAATTTGAAAGGCAAAGATATTCTCTCAGTTCATCAATTTGATACGGTTACTCTGGATTACATATATTCTTGGAGTCAAGAAATGGCTGCTATAGTAAATAGGGGTTATAGGGCTGATTGGCTTAGCCGCAAAATACTAGTCAATTTGTTTTATGAGCCCTCTACACGCACATCATCTTCGTTTACCTCAGCAATGGAGCGACTGGCAGGAAGTGTAATCCCAATAAATGAAGTAAAATATTCATCTGTTGAGAAGGGAGAAGATTTGGAAGATACAGTGCGAACACTTGAATGTTATGCGGATGTCATAGTTCTACGTCATCCTGAAATAGGTTCAGCGGCAATAGCAGCAGAGGCAGTGTCAGTGCCATTGATAAACGCCGGCGATGGTGTTGGTGAGCATCCAACCCAAGCGCTTTTGGATTATGTTACGGTTAGAAAAGAGCAAGGAAGAGTGGATGACCTTACAGTTACAATGCTCGGAGATATGAAGCATGGACGAACCGTTCATTCGTTAGCAAGACTTCTTTCTCTTTATGAAGTCAAGCTAAATTATGTTTCGCCTGAAATATTAAGAATGCCTCCCGAAATTATTGAAGAACTTAGTGCTAAAGGCGCAGAGCAGTCGGAATATGAAGATTTAGCCGAAGTTCTACCTGAAACTGATGTGTTATATGTGACAAGGGTACAGAAGGAGAGATTTGATGATCCCACTGTTTATGAATCTGTAAAAGGGCTTTACGTTGTTACACCCGAAACACTACAAGCTGGCAAAGAGTCTCTCACAATTATGCATCCTCTGCCAAGGGTTGGAGAGATTTTAAAATCAGTTGATAGTTATACTCATAACGCTGCATATTTCAGGCAAATGGATAATGGCTTACATGTCAGAATGGTTCTTTTAGCGGGGGTCTTAGGAAAGCTACCGACGACATAGATAGGCAAGTTTTTAACCTTGACTTTTTATAGTTTTTAACTATAGCTTGTTTAAATATATTTAGCAATGCTGTTACAAGAAGGTTTTAATCAAGATTGGAGAAGTGAAGTTGGGAAGTTAATTGATACGGAGCAAAGATTTTCTGAAGAAGATATTTGCAGAGTAATTCTTAATTCAGGTGCGGTCGAAATTCGGGATGTTGGTGCAGGAGAAGAGCCATTTCTTTACAGTTCAGGATATTGGGGTCCAGGCTATGTAAACATAAAAGGCTTAGTTGGACAAGAGGAAGTATTTAAATTTCTTGTAAAGCAAGAAGCTTTGAAATTAGTAGACTCTGGGACTCCTTTTGATTTTATAGCAGGAAATGCGACTGGTGGAATGATTCCAGCTTATCAACTTAGAGAGGATTTACAGGATTTGACAGGTCGGAGGATTCCTTATGTTTATGTGAGAGGTGCTCGCAAGCAGATGGGACACCGTGAACATATTACTGGTATAGACGGGCCTTACACCCCCCCCGGTTCAAGGGCTTTAGTGGTTGAGGAGCTAATAAACTTTGCTCAAACAACTACGAACTCTGCCTTGGTCTTAAGGCGAGAAGGTCGTGTGGCTGATGACGCTGCTACAATTCTCCATTACATGAATCCTAAAGCACTAAGCTTACTGAAGGAAACGGAGGTTAATGTTGTTCAATTGACAACTCTGCCTAAACTACTTGAAGTTGCAGAGTTAGAAGGCAAGTTTAGCCCTCGAGCAATAAATGATTACAAATCTTTTTTGGATGACCCTCCTGCTTGGCAAGAACAAAGAGGATTAAAATCTGTTCAACTTTGACATGTCTGAAAGACTTTTATATGTTGCATTAGATCTAAACGAACAAGGGAAAAACTTATCGTTAGCAGAGCAGTTAGCCGAAGTTGGCGGGCAATTTGGATATAAAATCAATGCGGATCATTACAGTCTGTGGGGGTTACCCTATGTTCAAGAGCTTCAAAGACACAGGAGACCAATTTTTGTTGATCTTAAGTTGAATAATGGTCCCCGCACTATGACCAGAATCCTCGCACCCCTGGCTGAAACGGGGGTTAACCATAGCAATGTTTGGGCACTAGCAGAAAGATTAATCACGCCTACGGTTGAAGCATTAAGACAAATAGAAGGAAGCCAATTGAAAGTTTTGGGAGTTACAGTAACTTCTAGATTTGACGAAGAATATTGTCAAAGACATTTTGGTCGTTCTCTTGACGCTACTGTTAAACACTTTACGGAAGTTGCTCTGGATGTTGGTTGTGATGGAGTAATTCTACCCGGAACCTGCCTTAGTGCGATAAGAGATATAGAAACAGTAAAATTGGTTTCCGGTGTTCGCCCTCTTGGTTTAGTTGGCGACTCCGCACAGCAAAGAGAAGTTATAACTCCGCAGGAGGCTATTGCGAACGGTGCAAATATACTAGTTTGTGGAAGTCCCATTTATAAATCAGCAAATCCTGTAGTTGCACTGGAAACAATTCTTTCTCAAATGGCAGTGAATTAAGATGACTGCGGAATACCAAAAAATTCCCGCCCTTGTTGATCCACATGTTCACCTTCGAGAACCTGGTGCAACACAAAAAGAAGATTTTGAAACTGGAACTATGGCTGCAATTGCTGGTGGGTACGGAATTGTTTTAGATATGCCTAATAATCCAGAGCCGACAGTTTTTCCAGAAGCGCTTCAAAGAAAAATCGAGCTAGCGGGAAATAGGATTTATTGCGACGTTGGTTTTCATTTTGGTGCAACAGCGCAAGGCGTGGAATACTTTGAAGTCGTTAAAGATCAAGTTTTTGGGCTAAAAGTTTACATGAATCATACAACTGGCCCACTTTTAATAGAAGATATGAGAGAATTGCGAAAAATTTTTTCAAAATCACCGAGAGAAAAACCTATCTTAGTCCACGCCGAAGGGGATACTTTGAAAAAAGCAATTTCTTTGGCTAGACAATATGAAGTCGGATTACACGCTTGCCATGTTTCGACTGAGCGCGGAATCGAAGCAATAAGAAAAGCAAAAGAAGAAGGGTTAAGGGTGACTTGTGAAGTTACACCGCATCATTTGTACTTTACCGAGGATGACGCGACTGCTTTAGGACCGTTTGGAATAATGAGGCCCCCCTTAGGGAGTGAAATAGACAGACGAGCTTTATGGAAAAATTTAAAAGAGGGTGTAGTCGATATGATAGCCACAGATCATGCTCCCCATACAATTGAGGAGAAATTATCGGATAACCCCCCTTTCGGTGTACCCGGGCTGGAAACTACATTACCTCTTTTTTTAACTTCAGTTGCCGATGGGCAATTAACTCTTGATGAGGTAGTGAGATTAACCTCAACAAATCCTAGAAAAATTTTTGGATTACCCAAAGCAACTGAGGAATCATATGTGCTATTAGATTTAGAACAGAAAGGCATAATTACTTCTGACAATCTGAAAACGAAATGTGGTTGGACACCATTTGATGGGGTAAGGATAACCGGAAGAATTGCAGAAGTAGTTTTTGAAGGGGCAACAGTTTATGACGGAGAAAATATTGTTGGCGAACCGAGAGGAAAAGTTATTTTCCCTAGTTGATTATGTCTTTATATAAAGAAGCAGTTTTTCCCATTCTCCAGCACTTTGATGCCGAGAGGACTCATGAGATAACACTCAAACTTTTATCGCTTGCCGAAAAATATACTTTTGTAAAAAGGTTCCTAGAAAAAATTTACAGTTTTGAAGATCCGAGATTGGAAGTAAGGGCATTAGGATTACATTTCGATAATCCTTTGGGACTTGCCGCCGGATTTGATAAAAATGCTGTTGCTCCAAGAGCCTTGGGAGTGCTTGGTTTTGGACACATCGAAATTGGTACAGTAACGCCGAAATTTCAGGCTGGCAATCCTCGACCGCGTATTTTTCGCCTTACTGAGGACAGTGCACTAATTAATCGAATGGGATTTCCTGGTCGTGGAGTGGATGCCGTAAAAGAAAATTTGTATAGGTCGAGGGAAAGAGAAGTTATTTTGGGAATAAATGCCGGAGCAAACAAATTTTCCGTGGAACAAGGAAAGGCAGCTGACGATTACGTAAAAGTAATATCAGAACTTGCCTCTTGGGCAGATTATCTTGTTGTAAATATTTCATCTCCAAATACTGCCAGGCTTCGCGATCTACAGGGTAAGGAAGCTCTTACCCAACTATTGAAAGAAGTAAGAGCCGGAATGAGAGAAAGCGGGATAGTGAAGCCCCTTATTATTAAACTTGCGCCGGACTTTGAGGACATGGAAAAGGAAGTCGGAACGATACTTGATGTTGCAGATAGATATAAAATAGATGGTATCATAGCCACAAACACCACGGTTTCACGCGACGGGGTTACAAGCTCATTAAGAGACGAGAGCGGGGGATTATCGGGATCTCCTTTAAAAGATCGTTCAACTGAAGTAATCAAATTCAGTTATAGAGAAACTCAAGGAAAGATGCCAATAATAGGTATTGGAGGAGTATTTAATGCTGAGGATGTAGTTGAGAAAATGGAAGCAGGTGCTTCCTTAGTCCAGGTCTATACAGGATTGGTTTATGAAGGGCCTGGTATGGTGAAAGGAATAAAGAGAGACTTGGTAGCATTTACCGAAAGGGGGGGCATATCTAATATTAATGTAATTGTAGGAGCAGCAGTTTAATCTTTATTATAACTATAAAAACCCCGAATGCTTGACAAGAATTGTGTATTAGGGTATCCTGTTTTCCAACATGACCAAAAGAGAACTTATTGACGTAGTTGCCAGGAAAGCCCATTTAACCAAAAAAGCAGCCGTCGAAGCCGTTGATACTTTTTTAAACGAAGTTGGAAGAACGCTTTCCAAGGGTGAAAAAGTAGTTTTGTCCGGCTTCGGAACCTTCAGAGTAATCTCCATGAAGGGTAAAACAGTTAAAATTCCGAATACGGAAAAGATGGTAACTATTAAAGCTCATCGCTCTCCCCGCTTCACTCCAGGAAAAAAATTAAAAAGACAGGTAACGCGATAGAGCGCGAAATTTCTAAATCCTAATTTCTAAACAAATCCCAAACTCTAAATTCCAATATTTTAAGCATTATAAATTTGAATTTAATTATTGTTTAGGACTTCGTGCTTAGTGCTTAGAGTTTCCGCTTCGCGGTGTTATACTTTAGCCATGAACAAGAACACTAAGGAAGTGGTTGAAAAAACAATAATCGTTGAGCATTTGACAAAGAATTTCGAAATTACTGAGAAAAAAGCGGGACTTTTAGGGAGCCTACAATCACTTTTTACCCCCAGCAAAAAAACGGTTCGCGCCCTTAAGTCAATCACATTTTCGATAGCCCAAGGTGAGTTAGTGGGATTTATCGGCCCGAATGGCGCAGGGAAAACTACGACTTTAAAAATTCTTTCGGGACTTTTGTATCCGACGGCAGGTTTTACTCAGGTTTTGGGATATGATCCCTGGGTCCGGCATCCTGAATTTTTAAAACAAATTGCGCTTGTTATGGGACAGAAAAATCAATTATGGTGGGATCTTCCGGCAATTGATACCTTTGAATTAAACAGCGCCATTTACGAGATACCGTCCAAAAAGTATAAAGAAACTCTTGATGAATTGACCACAATTTTGGAAGTTAAAAAGATTCTAAATACACAGGTTAGAAGATTGTCTCTGGGGCAGAGAATGAGATTGGAACTGGTTGCCGCGCTTTTACACCAACCGAAAGTCTTATTTCTGGACGAGCCCACAATAGGTTTGGACGTCGTTGGCCAGCAAAAAGTCCGCGATTTTATCTTTGAATACAACAAGAAGTATTCGGCAACAATTATGCTTACGTCTCATAATATGGACGACCTTATTGATTTGGCTAAAAGGGTTATAGTTATAGACAAGGGTCAAATACTTTTCGACGGCTATTTGAAGGAGTTGGTTGCTCAATTTGCCAAAGAAAAGATAATAAAGGTATACCTTTCAAAAGAAGCAGACGTCAAAAGATTTGACGATATTGGAAGGGTAAAACGTTTCTCCTATCCACAGGCGATTATTGCAGTTCCTCGTGAAGCTTCGGCAGTTGCTGCAGCCGAGCTTTTGCAAAACTTTCCGGTAGCTGACCTGACGATAGAAGAGGAGCCTGTTGAAGACATTATAAGAAGGGTGTTTAAAGGAGAGGTGGTTAAGAAAAATAAATAGCGACCCGAATATCCGAATACATCCGAATGATCCTAATAAGATTCAATTCGGACAATTCGGGTTTTAATTCGTATCATTCGGGTCGGATTATAAATGAACAAGTATCTACAAGTATTCAAAATTTCTTTTCAGCAAGAGTTTGCTTACAGATTGAACTTTATCATGTGGAGGGTACGAAATGTTTTACAAATTTTTGTCGTCTTTTTTTTGTGGGATACCGTTTTCTCTTTTAGAGAAGGTGAACTTTTTGGCTACGATAGAGATAGAATTCTGACTTATGTCTTCGGATTAATATTTATTAAAGCTTTTGTATTATCCGCAAGAGCGCAGGACGTGGCAGGCGAAATTGCAAGAGGAGACATTATTAACTATTTACTAAAACCTGTAAGTTATTTCAAATACTGGTTAACCCGAGATATTTCAAGTAAAGCACTAAATCTAATATTTGCCGTATTTGAGTTTGGGATACTCTACTTGATATTAAAGCCGCCTTTTTATTTCCAGACTAATCCTTTTCAAATACTTCTTTCTGTGGTGGCAATATGCATAGCAATATATACCTTTTATCTAATATTGTTTATCGTAAACGTAATACCATTTTGGGCGCCGGAAATGGGTTGGGGTGGGCATTTCCTCGTGACGGTAATTTTAGTAGAATTTCTTTCAGGGTCACTTTTTCCTTTAGACATACTTCCGGCTAACCTGCAAAATATATTAAGTTTTACACCATTTCCATATTTAATCTTTTTTCCCTTGCAAGTTTATTTAGGGAAAATTACAGGACTTTTGCTTTTAAAGGGAATTGTTGTTTCTTTGGTATGGATTGTGATTTTGTGGTTTTTTATGAAGTGGGTCTGGAATAAAGGTTTCAAAGCCTACCAAGCTTATGGACGTTAAACGTTTAATTTACTACTTTAAGATCTGGGTATTTATGTCTAAGAATTCTTTTTTAATGGTCTTGAACCAAAAAAACGTACTTTTAATTTTTTTGGTCGGCAAAGTACTACGCTTCTTATTTTTCATTGCATTTTTGTTTTTCTTGGTTAAAGGAGCGGAAAATCTTGCCGGTTACAACTCTACACAAGCAATTTTTTTCTTTCTTACTTTCATGGTTGTCGATACCACGTCACAATTTTTTTTCAGAGAAGTGTATAGGTTCAGAACTTTTGTGATCACCGGGGACTTTGATCTTATTTTGGCAAAACCTATGAACGCACTTTTCAGAGTTTTATTGGGAGGGGCCGATGTAATTGATTTGATAACGCTCCCACCGCTTTATGCCGCAACAATTTATGTAGGAAATTTACTCACCCCGACGCCCTACCAAATTTTTGTTTATTTACTACTTCTTTTAACAGGTTTTTTGATAACAGCCGCATTTCATATTATTGTCATCTCTTTGGGAATCATAAATCTGGAAGTTGACCATACTATAATGATCTATCGGGATATTACTGCGATGGGCAGATTTCCAATCGATATTTATAGACAACCCGTAAGAGGAATCCTCACATATTTTATACCTGTTGCAATAATGATGACGTATCCGGCAAAGGCATTTTTCGGACTTGTAAACTTCCAGGGGATTCTTTTGGCTATAGGAATTGCAGGAGTCTTTATGTTTATCTCCCTTCGCTTTTGGAATTTTGCGCTTAAAAAATACACAAGTGCGAGTAGTTAAAAATAATGTAGAATAGGTTGAGGGAAAATGGCATAATAAGAGAATTTACTATCATGCCGAGAAAAATTGAAATATCCCACAAGACAATAATATTTACTGTCCTTTTTTTGGCCTTTTTATGGCTTTTATACTATATTCGTGACATCATCTTACAACTTTATCTTGCTCTTTTGATAACGGCGATATTAAATCCTTTCGTCGTGAAATTCTCAAGATATAAAATTCCACGAACAGTTTCAATAATTGTGGCTTACGTCATACTTTTATCGGGTATTGGATTTTCGGTAGCCGCTATAGTCCCGCCTTTGGTCGAGCAAACTTCATCTTTTATTAATAATCTTCCGAGATTTTTGGAGAATGTCGGTTTTTCGGTAGTAATAAGCGACCGAATTATTCAGCAGTTAATTACCCAACTGGGTTCTCTACCGGCACAAATTGCAAAGCTTACCCTGTCGCTATTTTCGAATGTATTGGGGGTGGTTGCAGTACTGGTATTTGCTTTTTATTTGTTATCCGAAAGAGAGAAATTGGAAGAACAACTTGCTAATTTTATTGGCGAAAGCAAAAAGGACAGGTTTGTAAAAGTAATGAACACGCTTGAGGTGAGACTTGGGAGTTGGGCTATTGGCCAAATAACACTAATGTTTGTTGTGGGTCTGACGACCTATATAGGATTGAGACTATTAGGTCTTCCTTTTGCACTTCCCTTGGCAATTCTGGCCGGGATTTTGGAAATAGTTCCTTATATCGGTCCAATTCTGGCGGCCGTTCCGGCGGTTCTTATTGGTTTTGGGATTTCGCCGATATTGGGGTTTGCAACGGCCGCTTTAGCCTTTTTGGTTCAGCAAATGGAAAATTATATTTTTGTTCCCCAAATTATGAGAAAGTCTACCGGGGTTAATCCTGTGATAACACTTTTGGCGCTGGCACTTGGCTTTAGACTCGCAGGATTTATAGGGATTTTAATCGCAGTGCCGGTTTATCTGACAATTCAAGTATTTGCAAAAGAATATCTTCTCAAGGGAGAGAAATAATCTCTTTCAAGACCGATTTGTTAACCCTACCTTAAAAGTTTAGCTTTGGTATGGTATAATACAGGCACTCTGGAGGAAGGACGGCTACTACGTTCAGTTTACATGAACGTAGAGGAAAGTCCAGGCTGCAAGCCGACACTCAACGGAGTTTAAAACTCCGACTGGAACCCTTCGATGTAACTCAGGGTAGCCTGAGCGAAGCCGAAGGCCAACAGCTAGTGCTCCGCCAGTGAAAACAGACGGAGACGGATTCTGAATTAACAGGATTCGAGAGCAACAGAGACGAGCTTTTGGCTAAATCCTGCTTTGCAGGACAAGCTGGAAGAGTGAAACGGGTAATCCTAGAGGCAGCAATCGTCGAAACTCACTTTGACAGTCGGGATAGTGAGAATGCAACGAGCGCCCCGCATAACGGCGGGGGAAATTGAGCCAACATCAATTTCAGATAGATTGTCGTCTACCACGTTCAGTTTACATGAACGTGGGAAACAGAACCTGGCTTACTAGCCTCCAGAGACTAAAAAATCCACCAATCGGGTGGATTTTTTAGTTACAGAATAGTGGCAAGCCAAGGTTCTCGCAGAATGCGAGGTTCTTACTAACTTCCAGAGTATATGAATTGACCCCACCGAAAGTTGGGGTCTTTCTGTTGATGGGTAGCTATTGAAATTTCGTGAAAAATATGGAAGAATAAACATATAGAAAGCCACCGGCCCGAAGGGCCTCTGGCCCGGAGGGAGGTGAATAAAAATGAGAGGTGTTTCTGTTTGGCAGCAAGCTTTGATTTCTTCTTGGGCACAAGTTTGGACTTCTTTTTTGGCAATTTTACCCACCGTTTTAGGCGCAATTGTCATTTTTGCAATCGGACTTATTTTGGCTTATTGGATAAAGCGGCTGGTAAACGAGCTTTTGAAAGCGGTTAAGTTTGAAAAGCTTTCAGAATCGTTAGGAATAGAGCAATATTTAAAAAAGGCCGAAATTAAGCTTGATTTAGCTGGAGTTTTGGCCGTTTTTTTTCAATGGATTGTAATTTTGGTATTTTTCTTGACGGCCGTTGATATTTTGGGGCTTTCGGTCGTTTCAGAAGTCCTTGCCAGGGTTCTTTCTTATATTCCTAATATCTTGGCCGCTGCTCTTATTTTCGGAGCAGGGTATTTTGTTGCCGGGGTTGTGGAGAGCGTTGTTCGGGGGGCTTTTGCCTCGGTTGATCACGAAGCTGCAAAACCTGTTGCTAAGTTTACTCGCTGGGTTATTATTTTGGTAACTTTCTTTGCCGCGGTTGAGCAATTGCAAATTGCCAGGGGTCTAATTGCTACATTTTTCCAAGGCTTAACATATACGATAGTTTTGGTTGTCGGGCTCTCTGTTGGTCTTGGAGCAAAAGACGTCGTCGCCAAAATTCTGAACGATTGGTACGAGAAGGTGAGAAAATAGAGGTTAGAAGTAAGAAGTAAGAAGTAAGAAGTAAGAAGTAAGATATAAGATATAGGGAAAGTAGTATCGAGGGATAATTAAGCGATGGAATATTATTTAATTCCTTTAATTTTCTCCCACTTTTCTCTCGGGCATTTTTTTGGCCAATTTCTCCAACCCTCATTATTTCTATAAATTGGGAATTCATTATCTTCAACCCAATGAAGTTTATCATCATCCCTTATATGGGTAACGAACTCTATCCCGTTCAGATGATCAATCTCGTGTTGGAATATCCTAGCCACATAACCGGTATGCTTTTCCTCCACTGGTTTACCGCTTTTTGTATAAGCTTTAATTTTTATTGTTTTTGGTCTGGATACAACTCCGCATACTCGATCGGTTGAGTAGCAACCTTCATACCACTCTTCTTTTTCTTCGGATTCCCAAGTAATTTTCGGATCAATATAAACCCGAAGGTCTGATACTCCTCCATGACCGTCTGCGCCTACATCAACTAAAATTATTCTTTTTGAAATTTTTACTTGGGGAGCAGCCAAGCCAACTAATACTGGTTTACTTTTATCTCCTTGTTCGGGGTACGCCTTAGCAAGCATTTTTTGTGCAAGTTTCTGGATCTCTGGAGAATTTATTTTATTCACAAGTATCTTTTCCGCTTTCTTTAGTAAAATCGGATCGTTTGGATATGCAAAACCTTTCCTATGTTTAGTCATGGCGAAATAAGTAAGATATTTCCTCTTGGTCAGTATGGTGCCAAGAGAGATGACTAGATTATATCAAGTTATTATTTAAGGTTATAATTTAGTATGGCAGGTGCGGAAAGAAAGCCATTATCTGAAAGGGTGGTTGAGCTTTCAAAAAAAGCCGATACGGTATTAATTGCAGTTGGCGCCGGAATATATGTTTTGTTTAATGCAGCCCTCGGAGCCGCAATTGTAATTGGAAGCGTTTTGACTCTTATTCCGGCTCAAGCTATTGAGCGCTGGCTTAAAAAACGCCGTGCAAGAGCCGCTTAGCCATAGTTACGACAGCACCTCCCTATTTTCCATTGTATAATGAAATGTATTAGTATTAATTAGGTTAGTTTTTTAATTAACTATTTATTCTGTCCATGCAACTGCCAATTGAAACTCTAAAAAAGATTATTGTAGGAAGCGGTTTTGTCAGCGAAGCCGACTTTGACGATGCGGCAAAAAGTGCAAGTGAACTGAATAAAGACGTAGTTGACACACTTATCTTCAGAGGTGCGATTAACGAGGATACTGTTGGGAAGCTGATTGCGGAGCACTACGACATCCCTTTTGCCAATATCAGGCGTTTGAACATTCCTCCCGAAGTCCTTTCCCTGATTCCCGAAAAGATGGCAAGAGTTTACAGAATAATTCCTTTTGGCCAGGAAGGAAAAGTTCTTAAGCTTGCCATGGAGAATCCGGAGGATTTTGAAGCGCTGGAGTTTGCAAAACGAAATACGGGCTTAGAGATTGAACAATACTTTGCAACCCGGGACGATTTGGTAAGAAGTTTGGGTCAGTATAAAAAGGGCATAAAAGAGGATTTCGAAAAAATAATTTCCGAAAATATAAAAAAAGTAGGGACGACCGAGGTCGGAGCCGAGGAAGAGGAAGATTTGGCTAAACTTGCCGAAAAAGTACCGATTATAAAGATTTTGGACACAATCTTCAGCTTTGCAATCAGCGAAAAAGCTTCAGATATCCACGTAGAAAGGCAAGAAGAAGAGGTTGTCATTCGTTTTCGCATAGACGGAGTACTCCGCGACATCGTCAAGTTTCCGAGAGGTGTCGAAGCGGCGCTCGTTGCAAGAATAAAAATCCTTTCGAATCTGAAGATTGACGAGCACAGGGTTCCGCAGGACGGAAGATATAAATTTATTATTGACGAGGATGTTGTCTCGCTTAGAATTTCGATTATTCCTGGATTTTACGGCGAAAATGTAGTGATGCGACTTCTGCAAGAAACAAATAGACCCCTTAGTCTTGAAGAACTTGGCTTGGTAGGGCATAACCTCGAAATCATTAGAGCCAATATTACAAGGCCCCACGGCATGATTCTAGTTACCGGCCCAACGGGTTCAGGAAAAACAACTACGCTTTATTCGATACTAAATATATTAAATACAATCGAAGTGAAGATTTGTACCATAGAAGACCCCATCGAGTATGCCATAGGCAGAGTTACACAGATTCAAGTAAATCCAAAGACGGGCGTGGAATTTGCGACAGGACTCAGGTCTTTAATGCGTCACGATCCCGACATAATCATGGTTGGGGAAATTAGGGACAATGAAACCGCGGAAATTGCAATACATTCGGCATTAACAGGACATCTTGTTCTTTCCACTCTTCATACAAATACGGCAGCCGGCGCCATCCCGAGATTTTTGGATATGGGTTCTGAAGATTTTCTTTTGGCCTCAACTTTGAATGTGGTTATTGCTCAAAGACTGGTGAGAAAAATTTGCTCTTCATGCATTGTCAAATATACTCCCGATGAGATGATTAGGAAAAAACTTTCAAAAGATTTAGGATTTAGCCTTGAGGGACAGAAATTTTACAAGGGTCAGGGTTGTGGTCAGTGTAACCATAAAGGCTACGTCGGAAGAATCGGAATTTATGAAGCACTGGAAGTAACAGAAAAAGTAAAAAACTTAGTCACCCAAAGAGCAACCAGCGACGAGATTCAGAAACAAGCAGCTAGCGATGGAATGACGACAATGTTGCAAGATGGACTTGATAAAGTTTCATCAGGATTAACGACAATTGAGGAGGTAATAAGAGTGGTGAGAGAAAATTGATATGCCGTTATATAAATACAAAGCAAAAGATAAGGAAGGAAAAGTTATTGAAGACGTGGTCCAAGCCGGGAACAAAAAAGAAGCGGTATCATTTTTACAGTCTGATGAGTTTCAGATATTGACGATTAAAGCTTTGGAAAAAGGCGGTATAAATATCTTCGGGGGCGGGATCTCGGTTTCGGAAAAGGCAGCTTTTTGTCGATTCTTGGCAACAATGCTCAGGGCAGGACTACCCCTTCCGGAAGCGCTCGACATAATTCGTCAGGAAACCCAAAGTAGGAAACTTAAGGAAGTTCTTTTTGACACAACCTTTCATATTCAAAAAGGAGAGAGCATATCTTCTGTTCTTGCCAGATATAAGGAGGACTTTGACGCGGTGTTTTTGACAATGGTAAAAGCAGGAGAGGAATCTGGAACTTTGGAAAAATCATTTGACTATTTGGCAAAGCAACTTTTATCTTCTTATGAGTTGTCTCAGAAAGTAAAAAGCTCAATGATGTATCCGGCCATTATTATCGCAGCAATGATCGCGAATGCTGGTATCATGCTTGGTTTTGTGCTTCCAAAGATGAGCGACGTCTTTCTTTCTCTTAATGTCGAATTACCTGTGGTCACAAGATTCGTATTAAATCTTGGTAAAGGCGTAAGTGAGAATTTGGCCCTTACTCTCGGTGCATTCTTTAGTATGATATTTATTTTTATTATGTTATTTCTTATTAAAAAGACAAGAACCGCAATTTTTTCTTTCCTGGTAAAGCTT
Organism: uncultured Gammaproteobacteria bacterium; assembly: GCA_964435575.1. Taxonomy (GTDB): domain Bacteria; phylum Patescibacteriota; class Microgenomatia; order UBA8517; family UBA8517; genus GWB1-39-12. Next base: position 17,389 of record CAYSZS010000011.1, read on the forward strand.
CCCGTAATTTCCAAAGTCATGGATCAACTGGATACTGCCCGCTTTGCAAGAACCTTGTCTACGCTTCTGAAAAGCGGAGTTCCCATAATGATTGCACTTGACGTTTCTTCTGACGTTTTAAAGCAACCACATCTTAAAAAACAGGCAAAGGATTTTTCTGCCGGTGTTGCCAAGGGAGAGAGTTTGGCCGAAATTTTGACTAAACATAAAAAGTCTTTTCCGGTGACAATGGTGCAAACAATCCGCGCAGGTGAAAAAACCGGCAGTTTAGAAGTCGTTTTGGAAGAATTAGCCAGTTTTTATGAAATGGAGGTCGACTATAGTTTAAAGCGAGCAACGGCTCTACTTGAGCCACTCTTGATGCTTATTATTGGGATTGCGGTGGGAGTAATGGTTGTAATCATGATTACGCCTATTTATTCAGTAGTTTCTGGTTTAGAAGGATTTTAAAGATTGTGACCAAAGAAAAAAAGGAAAAGAAAGTTGATGCTCCAATTTTGTTTTTTGTTGTTTTATTTTTATTTTTTGTATCTTTTGGGATTTTGGTTTTGAGTTTATTCAAGCAAAGGGCGGTATCAAAAGGGGGACCAAGAGACGCAGTAATACTAGAGGAAGGACAAAAAAGTAAAGACCCCTCGCTTAGCGAATACTTTAATGAGGAGTTTACGAAAACAAATGATTTCGAATCAAAAAGCTTTCGGGAGAATGATCCATTTAGAGAGGTGTGCGGCCAAGCTCCTAGCGGTAACTTGCCATCAGTTACTTCAAATACGGTTTGTCTTTACTAATCTGATCTTTCTTCTTTCCAAGAAAGGAACCTATATCCGCCAAAGGTCGGGAAATAAGGGGGTGGGCTACCGAAGTTTGTTGAATCGTAGTCAAGCGTCGACTTTACAAATCCCGTGGCAGGAGATCGGGCACCACTTGAAAAATTCCAGTAAGCTCTTTGATTACTGATAAGTGAACCGTAGAAATTAAATTCGTTTTTGAGTCTGTCGCTTCCCGGCGATCTGCAGCCAAACCAGCCGTAGTGATGCCTTATGATTCTTCCGTTTTGGGCTAAAAGTGCTCCGTCAAGGTCGAAATATTCTGGAACACCCCTTGTTATTATTATGTCATTCTCTGCAACCAAGCCTAATTTATGATTCCCGTCCCTGGCTAGGTAGGTTAGATCGTCTTTAAGCCAGATATTTGCATTAAAAGTTCCCAGAGGGAAACGGGCAGCGGCAACTGTCGTTTTTCCGTTTACTATTCCTTCAACCCAGACGTTATCCTCAGCAAAAATGATTGGTACAGATGCGAGAGAATAAGTTCCTGTTGCTACCTCACTGGTAATTATCTCGTATAAACTTTCACAGCCGTTTTCAAGAGAATAAGCTAAAATTGGTGAAGTTCCGGTAACTCTATAGACGCTTACATTTCCGTCGTCGCTAAATTTAAGGTGATAGCCTTGTGCGCCGGACTGTCCCAAGTTAAGACCGCTTGTGATTGCCGAAGCCTGCATGTCGCCAAAGTCTACTTTTATACTTTCAAAGTCAATCGGCGCAACAGGAAAACTCCAGAGCTCGTCTATCTCTCCGTTTCCCCAGATGCCCGGTTTTTCCTCGCCACCGGCACCTGTACAACCTGATTCGATTCCGCAGATATATGTCTCCTTCGCGCTCTCGACGGTTGATGTGTTGTGTCCGTCAAGACGTATTCCTCCATTAGAAAAAACAGGTCCGGTTACCGTGATATCATTTCCGAACCACATGTTGGAATTATGTAGGAATGCGTATTTGGTCAGAGTAACTCTTCCGTACTTGACTGTAATTGTTCGTTTTACTCTGGGATACTGGTTTAGCCAACCTGTTGACCTGATGGTAACAACTTGGTAGCTTTCCGTGGGAGCCTCGATTTCTAATGAATATTTTCCGATGACATCACCCTGGGGGTCGGAGTAATCGTGTTCATAAGGCATAAGATCGGGATTATTTGTTCCGTCCGTATAGTCGTCGGGATCAACGCTTAGGTGCCAGCGGTAGTAGTTTATTCCGGCTTCGGCAATATTTAATGCTCTTTCATTTGCGATTTGTCTTTGGGAAAAGTCGAATTGTAAAGAAAGTATAAAAAGTAAACCATAGATGATAATGATGAAAGCAGAAGCAATTACAAGGAGAGCCGGGGTAATAGTGCCACGTTTCATATTTTTAATTCAGCATTCTTAGTCTAACATCGGATTCCAGTATAAAGTCAAAGTCAGGGCTATCTGCTTTGGGATTTGTTATTAAAATGATTTTTATGTGGCGGGTATCGGAAATGCGTAAATCCAATGGAAGGGGATTATTGGTCGTATCTTCGGGCCAGTCGGTATTGTAATAGTAAAAAACTGGGCTAGCTCCGTTCCTGATGATGTCGGTTAATATTTTAGTTTTTTCGCTATCGGCAGGATATGTTGCAGGTTCTCCTACCGGCTCGGTAGTGCCTTTTATTAGTTCGGTGCCCGACAGTGTATATCTTACTCTCTCAACTTCCGCATCGTAGTCAATATCCGAATAAAAGACTATTTCTTGATCGTTGGAAACCTCCAAGGGATATCCTCCTGTTCCGCTTTGGCGAGCGTCTCTCAACTCGCGGCTTATATTTGAGAGACTTAAATTTGCGGCTTCAATAGCCAGATAGTTACGCCAGGCGGTCACTTGGTTTTGGCTGATAATAAATTGCAGTCCCAAAAATCCTGCCGCAAGTATTACCAAGATTGCAGCAGAGACAAGGACTTCGATAAGAGTAAATCCATATTGTGGTAAATTTCTATTTTTTTTCATTGTGGTGTCAGGACAAGGTCAGCAGTAGTTCCTCCCGATACGTCAAAATCCCCGCTAAAGTCAAGATATCCCGAAGCAGTTGCCTCAAGGGTGTAAGTATCTTCGGATAGTCCCGAGAAAAGGACTTGTCCATAGTCAGGATTTCCCGAAATTCCCGTTTCTTTTGTTTGATCGAATCCTCCGCCGTCAAATAGATGAGCCGAGGCCGAAGCGATGGGGTTAAGCGATGGACTTTTGATGGTAATGAAAAAGCTGTGTGTTGTATAAGCATTTATCGAAAATTCTGTTTCTTGACTACCCCCTGGGCCTAGATTGATTGGAGGAGGGGGAGAGATTCCTGAAATATCATACGTCGTTGGGGTGGGCATCAAGATTTGATATACGTCCCATTCCATATTAGAAAGATTACGGACGCCTCCCGAATCCGTAGTCAGTGTTTCATCGTACTTATAGACAGGTTGGGCTGAAGCGTCGGTTCCTATAATTTTATTTCCATGAAGTCTAAAGCTAACATTTCCAAGTGCAGCGAAATTATTTTCTCTTGAGTCAAAAGATGAAATGGCTAGGTTTCCCGTTCGGTCAATTGCGAAACTTACCCGTGTTACCTGATCCAAAAAAACACTCATGTGGGGCTTTATTGGATTTGCAACCTCGCTTGTCGCATAAGTTCTATCGGTTGAATAATCCGTTTTTGTAACTGTTATTTGATAGCATTCAACGCAGGGGCTAGCACCGGGACGGACGACTCTTCCATTCGAGTCGGTATTAACGGTCAAATTAACAGGCGGATTTACTTCGTTAGCTACAATAGTAACTTGAGCCTGCGGTACCGGATCGCCGTTTGCATCGAAAACTTGGATGATTAAGTTTCCCCCCTCGACGTCTTCAAGTGTACCAAGAGCAATATCGCTTATCATGATGACGGGATTTTTTCTTGAGGCGGCCAGTCCTTCCCAGGAAACTTCAATCCTGACTCTTTTATAATCTGTGTCGGCTCCGACCCCGTTAAAGGGATCGTCAATATATGATATGTCGGTTTTAATTGTATAATTTAGGTCATTTCTACGCACCATTTCTTCCGGTTCAATTATGCCGTCCGGGATACCACCGACGGTTCCGACATCCTCATATGAAAGATTTCTGACGAGCTCCATTTTTTCCTGCGCCAAATGACGGGCGGTTATTCTTGTTTTATTTAAAGAAACAAGGTCAAAAGAAGCTGCGATCAGCGTAAAAAGCGCATTGACTAAAATTGCAAAAACGGCAATCGCGATAAGGATTGATAGAAGAATTTGTCCTTGGCGTGGTTGTTTTTTGGGCAGCATGGATTGATAAGAAAGATTCTTTCTCGATTGATATTAAGTATAGCATCTGGGATAATTATATTGTTAGTTCGTTAGTTTGTTGATAGTTCGTCGTAAACACAATATCTTTAAACGATGAACGAATAACGATTAACGATGAACAATTTATCCTGCCTATGTTCGGAAAGTCGTTCGTATCAATATATTTTTTACCTAATAAGCTTTTAGTTGCCGAAGTTTCTTCAAATAGAAAAAAAGTAGTTAGACACGCATCTGTTGATCTACCAGAAGGCGTAATTGAAAATTATAAAGTCGTCGATCCGGGAACCTTGGCCAAGGTTTTAAAGAGCGTCTGGAACAAATTTCATTTTAATGAAAAAACTGTTGGTTTAATTTTGCCTGAGTTTTCCACTTTTACGAAGTTGTTGAAGCTGCCTCACCTTCCACTGTCAGAATTAGACGAGGCCGTCAACTGGCAGGCGCAGGAGTTTTTGCCCACCCAGGCAACAGAACTTATAATGGACTGGAAAATCGTCGAGAAGTCGCCTGAAGGTTTTGAAACTTTGTTGGTAGCAGTAAATAAGGATCTTCTGATGAGGTATGTCGAGGGTGTAGAAAAAGCCGGGCTTTTCCCTTTGATGGTAGAAATTCCTTCGCTTGGTTTGGTCAGATTGTCTCCAAAAAGCGATACGGCGAATTTAATTATTTACAAAAATTTTGGTGAAACTATTCTTATAGTTTCTCAAAACGAAAAAATTAAAGGCACTTCAGTCATTCACGCTAAGAGTTCGGAAGAAATAGTAAAAACCGCATCAAGAATGATCAATCACTACAAGGAGATAAAAGTGAGTCAAGTATTGGTTGGCGGACTGGAGATAGATGAGGAAATTAACCAAAAGATTACCAATATACTCAAACTGCCGATCGTGAAGATAAAATGTGACGTTGGAAATTTTGAGGAAGGTAGGATTCAAGAATATCTCATTCCTTTATCAATGGCTTCGACACAAATATCCGAACCGTCAGATCCCTTCTCACTAAATCTTCTGCCACTTTATTTGGTAGAAAAGTACAGGAAAGAAAGATTGAAGCTTCAGGTTTGGGGACTCACCCTGACTATAACCTTATTTGTTTGGATTTCTTTTTTGGTGGTTCTAGGGGGATATCTTTTTATGGTTCAGGAGATAGGCAGCCTCAAAGCCGAGAGCCTAAAAAATCAAAAGATTACTCAGCAAAGACAAGTTGCGATAAAGGACGTGACTTTAATAAATACGGTTACTGAAAAAATGATTAAAATCAAAAAGGAGTTTACCCTTACCCAGGACATTTTAAACAAGATTCAAAAAGCAAGGGTGACGGGGATAACTCTCAATAGTTATGGCGTTGATTTGGACAAGGGACTTATCAGGTTATCGGGCATCTCATCCGACAGAAATACTCTTATTGATTTTAAAAAGAATCTGGAATCTTATGAGAATTTTTCCGAGGTGGTAATACCGATTTCCAATTTTGAAAAAGAAATAAATCTGGAGTTTGAAATAACCTTTTTATATAAAAAAAAGTAACGTATGGCAATAAAAGCTAATCAAATTAAAAAAGACGATTCTCAGGTGCAAAATCCCAACGATCGTAGTAAGAATAAATACCTGACCGATATAAAGGAACTCCCGCCCGAGAATGAAGAGAAAGAGAAAGTACCGAAGGAACTGCCGCGAAAAGAGGTGGAGAGAGTAGCATCCGAGGTAAAGGGAGCCTTGGCTCCGAAAGAATCTGAGGAAGACGGAAAGACTAACAATTTTCCGTTTTCGGCTAAAGACATTATTTTGGGAGTAATAAACTTAATTTCAATTGTACTTCTGATAGCTATTCTTACCAAACTTCCGGAAAAAGCCCGTGAATTGAAGGCTTTAAAATCCGAAAAAATTTTAAGTGAGGCAAATATCTCATACGAGTTTTCAGGAATAGAAGAAGCCAAAGATAAGATAAGCGTGCTTGAGGCACTTTTTTTGGATGAAGCGGGAGTGGTAAATTTTGTCAACGAGGTGGAAAAGCTAAAAAGTGAAAGTAGTGCGATACAGAAAGTTACGTTCGTAAGTCAGAAGGTGGTAAAAGATAAAACCGGTAACTACGGAATACCGGTTGTAATTGAGTTAGCAGGAAGCTGGGAGGTAATTGCCGAAGATCTTGAAAAAATAGATACTTTAGCGTTTCTTTTTAGAACTGTTCGAGTGGAAGCTGAAAAGTCACCCAAAGAGGAAGAAGCTGGTGTGATAATATATAAATACGGGGTGTTTTTGTATGTTAAAGATGAATTGGGAAAAGATTGATAAATTTTACATAGTTTTTATCGTGGTAATGATACTTTTGGCGATTCTTGTTGTCGTATCTTTTCGCGGAGTTTTTAATTCGTACCTTGTTGCTTATGAGCTTGATCAGGGGGAAGAAACTGGACTTTTTATAAATAAAGATAATTTGAACGAAGCCTATTCTTGGGCTTTAGAAAAAAAGACTATACCCTTGGAGGTTAGAGAATAGTATGAAAAGAATATCAAATATCAAATACCTGCCCGTCCAACAGGCGGGTCAAATATCAAAGAAACTACAAACTACTAACTACAAACTACTAACTACTAATTTCGGGTTTACTCTAATTGAACTCTTGGTCGTAATGGCCATAATTGGAATTTTGTCTACGGTAATAATTGTTGGAGTAAATCCCGGAAGGCAGCTTGCTAAAGCAAGGGATACTGAAAGGAATACCGACCTTGTAGCAATTCTTTCTTCGATCTTGCAATATTCACAGGAACATAGTGGGGATCTTCCTGACACGGACGGGGATCCGGATACAAGTAATTTTCCAACTTCCGCTACATGCATAGGGACCGACGTTACCTGTTTTAATTTAGCAGGGGCCGGAGAAACGGGTGAAGAAATTGTGCCGGTATACATGGTTGCAATGCCTGCGGATCCGAAAACGGGAGATGCGGCAAATACCGGTTATACTATTTATGTCGACGTAAATGGCCGTCTCCATGCTTCGGCAACCGGCGAAATAGATGATCCGATAACCGTGGATAGATAAAATACTTCTGAAAGTTCAGAAAATCTATTGACAAGATGTACATTGAGTGCTAAATTTGAAGTATGAATACAATCAAAGTTTCAGCAACTCATGCGAGAAATAACTTCTTTGAACTTTTAGAAAAGGTTTCTCTTGGAACTCAGGTCGTAGTGGAGAAAAATTCTAAAGAAGTTGCAGTGATAGTCTCTAGAAAAACTAAAGTTGACTGGAAAGGGCTTAAAAAGGCAATGGACGCGGCGCACGGTATTTTAAAGGATTATGATCCGAAGGATAATCCTTTAAGAAGGCCCGGTGCTGCAAATTTTTTGGGAAAATGGGATAGAGGTTTAGCGAAGCCTAAAAAAAATAGATGAAGTTAGTTTTTGATACTAGTATTTTGATTGACTACCTAAGGGGTGGAAACCGGTGGAATGATTTTTTGGAGACTGTAGACAAAGAAAACACAGAGCTTTATTTACCTACAGTAGTTGCCTTTGAGTTATTTTCCGGAAAAAGTTCGTCGAATGCTTACATAATTAAAAAAATCTTAAATATTACTATGTTATTTAAACTGATTGATTTGAGTTGGAGTATTGGGAAGAAAGCTGGTGAAATTTACAGAGACTATATTCCAACTCTTCAAGTTCCTGATTACATCGTAGCAGCAACAGCATTGGAAGTAGGCGCAACTGTTGTAACTCTCAACCAAAAACACTTCGATAAAATCCCCGGCGTTTCAATTTATCCACTGTGAAATTAACAATTGCTTTCACGCTCAAACTACAGGAGAAATTGACGACCCAATAATAACAGTTTCACGCTTAACCTCAATAATAAATATATATTATTAATTTTTAGTGTTTTCGGACTATAATGGACTATAATTAATTGTATTATTTTTTCTAATAGAAGAAAGGAATGAAACTAAATTTAATTTTTGCAATAGTTTTAATGGCGATCACAGGTTTTTTTGACGGACTTGCTTTTGGACGAGCACCAAAAATTTGGAATTACCAAGGGCTTACGAGGATAATCGAAATTCTAAAAACACTTTCGATATTTGGGGTTGGCCTCATCACGTACATTGCATCTACTTTCTTTCTTTATCAACAAGGTGTTGAAAATGCTCTCGTTATTACTCTAATATGGTTTGTTGTAACGATAATAAGTTTAGCAATTATAAGTGGAAGTTTTTTTACACTCTCGATATCAGATAAAGTTATAGCATTAGTCGCAATAATTCTAGTAGGCATTCTTTATTATCGAGGTGTGGCAAAGTAGAAATGAGACTAAACAAAACCTTTTTAGAAAAATTAAAAAAAATAAAGACACCTTTTATCATCTACGACTTAAATAGAATAAGGAAAAACTATGAAGAGATTGCAAAAGTATTTCATGGAATTGATATTTACTATGCTATGAAGTGCAACTCCCACCTAAAAATAATAAATCTGCTCAAAGATTTAGGTTCAGGTTTTGAGGTTGCTTCGGTTAATGAATCAATACAACTGTTAAAACAAAACGTGTCGCCCACAAAGATAATCTGTATGCACCCTATCAAGTCCCCAGAGTTTTTAAAGTTTTTGAGAAAAAATAACATTTGGGTTATGGCTGCAGATAGTTATGAGGAAGTGGATAAGATTTCAAAATATGCACCGGGAAGTAAAGTTGTAGCGAGAATCGCTGTCGATAATGAGGGAAGTGAATGGAAGCTGACTGGTAAGTTTGGAATAGATGTTACAGAATTTCCTCGCTTTTTAACCTATATAAAATCAAAAAAATTAATGGAGTTCGGTTTAACATTCCATGTTGGGTCTCAATGCACAAATCCCGCAAACTGGGTCAGAGCTTTAAATATTTGCGATGAGATTTGGAAGGAAGCTCACAATTTAGGGATGAATCTTAAATTTCTGAGCATCGGAGGAGGTTTGGCCGTAAAATATATTAAATCTGTACCGGGTATTAGTAGGATAGGAAAGCTGGTAACGAAAGAGATCCAAAAAAAATTTAAAACGGGCGGATTTGTAACTTTAACTATGGAGCCAGGACGTGCTGTTGTTGCCAATTCTGGGGTTCTTGTTACACAAGTCATAGGAAAAGCTAAGAGAGGCTTGACTAATTGGTTATATATAGACGTAGGGACATATAACGGTTTGATTGAAGCGATTGAAACTCCTGACAGAAAATTCTATCCTATTGTCGTTGAAAATAATAATAGAAAGCAAGAAGTCTATAACATAGGGGGGCCTTCTTGTGTCAGCTTGGATACTCCATTCGAGGAAGTGATATTGCCTAAATTAAATATAGGAGAGAGAATTTATTTATTAAATACAGGAGGTTATACTGTGATGTGTGCAGCACCCTTTAATGGTTTTGATATTCCAAAGGAGTACATTTACCAGGAGTTAAAACTATGATACTATTTTTTTAATAATAATGAATTTTTCAAGAGAAAGTAAAATTATAGGGTTTGTTTATTTGTTATCTTTTGTTTTTTGGATTTACTTTTTGATTGTTACAGGACATTCGGAGGATAGATTAGGTTTTTATTTACAAATCCCCCTTACCATAATTCCCCTTCTTGGAGGCATATTTGGTCTTTCTAAAGCAGGAAAATGGGGTGGGATAAAAAGTGCAATGGGAAGGGCCATGGTTGGGCTTTCTTACGGATTGATAACCTGGGCGTTAGGAATGGTAGTTTGGGACTATTATATCTTTTTTACCGAAGTTGAAGTTCCGTATCCGTCTTTGGCAGATGGATTTTTTATCTTAAGTTGGCCCTTCTGGTCATATGGGATATTTGAACTTTCTAAAGTAACTGGAGCGAGATTTGGCTTTCGTTTAAAAAGCGGTAAGTTACTTTTTCTAGCTATCCCAGTTTTGGTGTCGCTGATTTCTTACTATTTATTGTTTATAGTTGCAAGAGGGGGGGAAATTGAATTATTTGAAGGAGGACTGAAACTCTTTTTCGACTTGTTTTATCCAATAGGAGACGTGGTGATTCTTACAATAATAGTCCTGGTTTATAGTTTATCTCGAAATTTTCTCGGAGGGACTTACAAACCCGTGGTGACTCTTCTTTTTTTAGGTTTTGTCTTCAACTATTTCACTGATTTTACATTTTCTTATACCACCACTGTGGGAATTTACTTCAATGGTCACTTCGTTGATTTTATGTTTACTACGACAATGTTTATTCTTGCTGTTGCAATTAATAGTTTCGATCCGGATCTAAGAAAAAAATAAGATATGGTCAAAGTCTACGAATCGCTTGTAAGTGTTATCATAAAACAACAAGAGGAAATCATTGGCCCCATTGCTTGGTCGGAAGCGAAAAAAGTTACTGGTTTGGTTATACGAGATCATGATGTGAAGATAGAAGGCGATGGGAAAAAGATTTTAGAATCACTAGTTGACCAGTACTCTACTCTATTCGGTAGAGCCTCGGTGGAGGTTTGCAGAGAGGTCGTAAAGGAAATGTTAACTACGATTGATAAAAAAGAACTTCCAGAAATCTTATTGTAATTGAAAACTTTAAAATTCATTACCGTTAGTATAAACTCTTACTATGGTGTCAAGATCCACAAGTAGTTCCTATCAAAGATATAAAGAAGTTACCAAAGAGTTATATAAAAAAAATCTGGAACTTTTTGGAGCTAATAGAGAGCTAATCCTTCTCCAAAAACTTTATGAGATAACCACCTCTTCTCTTAAACTTGAGGATTTGACTCAAAGATTTATTGATGTGATAGTCAAAGACTTAAATTTTCTCTCCGCAATTGTTTTTCTTAAAAATCCAGAATTAAATTCTTTAAAAGTAATTGCTATGACAAAATCAAAGGTAAATCTGATTGCGTTAAAACTGTTTGCTTCGCCCCTTTCGAGTTTAGAATTACCACTGGATATTAAAGAAAATATTGTCGCTCAGGCTTATATTTCAAAGAGAAGGGAAGTTACACATTTATTTTACAAAGTCTTTACTCCTTTAATAACAGAAGAAAAAGCTAAAATTATAGAGGAGGTTTCGAAAGTTAAATCCACAATTGTATATCCATTGGTTTTTGGAGACGAAAGTTTGGGGGCCTTCGCGGTTTCGATGAAGAAAGATATAGAGGATTTATCTGATTCTGAAAAAACTGCATTGAAGCGAGTATCTTCAGTTTTTGGGGTTGCCGTAAACAGATTAATGATTTACCAAGATTTACAAATAGTAAATATAAGACTCAAGGAAATTGATGCACAAAAGGATGAGTTTATTTCGATGGCGGCGCATGAGCTCAGAGCTCCTATGACTGCCATTAAAGGTTATGTCTCAATGATTATTGAAGGAGACACTGGAGATATACCCGAGAAAGCTCGAGGATTTTTGGTAGACGCCAATGCCATAAATGAAAGGCTCATCAGGCTTGTCAACAACATGCTCAATGTTTCCCGGATAGAAGAAGGAAGAATGGTCTATCAGGAGGAAGAAGAGAATTTGTCAACCGTTACTCGAACGGTATTTGCCCAATTTAGACCCGAGGCAGAAAGGAAGGGACTGGAACTAAAACTTGATATCCCCACTTCGCTTAAGGATAAAGTACGTGTTGATCCGGATAGAATTCAGGAAGTGATAGGGAATTTATTGAGTAATGCGATTAAATATACAGACAAAGGGTCCGTAGTCGTTCGCCTTACCCAGCCGAATGCCAAGACGGTAAGATTTGAAGTAGAAGATACGGGTCCGGGTATCTCCAAAGAAGAGCAAGAAAAACTTTTCAAAAAGTTCTCAAGAGCAGAGTCAAGCGTCGGAAAGACTACAGGAACCGGTCTTGGGCTCTATATATCCAAGCTTCTTGTGGAGAAATTCGGAGGGATTATTGGTCTAGCTTCCGAAGACGGAAAAGGAAGCACCTTTTGGTTCGAGCTTCCGTTAGTTATTTAATTTCATCCCCTTGAACGAGTTACTACAAATATGAGTCCGATGATTGCGACAAGTGCAACAAGGGCTGCTATTCCCGCCCGTCTTAATGCCAATAATAACTTTTGTCTTGTCGAGAGAGCTTGTACGGGCGCTTCTACCTTTTCTTCTTCGGAAACCGCCTCCTCTTCTTCAGCGGGAGTTGGAGTGGGAGTTGCGGCTTCTTCTAAAAATTCAACTTCTTTAATCTCACCTTTCATAACAGTTTGTCCTTGAGGAGTTTTGGTTTCTTTACTCATCTCGGTTGTGACAAAAAGACCTGTGAAACTTTTCTTGGTTTTAAATTCTCCCTTTCCCAAACCAAGAGTTCCAAGTTTTATAGGATTTCCTCCTTCTTTTGGAGTGGCCCAAACGACGTAGTTAAATATATTCTCGTCAGCTGGGTATATTAGGTATTTGCAGGTAAAGGGAATTCTGTATTCCTGGTTTTGCATTCTGACCGAGGCTGCCCAACAGCGGTATGGTTCGACCGTTGTGCTTCGAAGTTCAACTGTTCCTTCGGATGCGCGAACCTTTTCGGCAAGAAAAAATAAGCCAGCAATTGTCAGAGAAAAAATAAGATAATGTCGTAATCTCATCTAAAATGAGTATATATTAACTAAAAGGGAGTTAACAAGTAATAATTATTCGACTTTAAATTAACTCCTGCCTGAAATTTAAGGAATCATTTTCCGTCATGGGTAAATTGCAATTGAAAACATGAACTTACTGGCTTAATATTAGAGTGGAAAGATAATCTTAGATGGCAGATAAACTACAGTTAATTCAGGAACCAAACCAAGAAGCCCAGCCAACGGTTCTAATTGTTGAGGACGACCCGGTCCTTCTCAAGATGTATACAGAAAAGTTTGGCTTCGAAGGCTTTAAAGTTCTTAATGCCAAAGACGGAGAAGAAGCCTTGAAGATCTCACTTGCAGAAAAAATGGACATAATACTTCTTGATATTATGCTTCCTAGAATGAGCGGGACTGATTATTTGGCAAAGTTTCGCCAGACTGAAAAAGGAAAGGATATTGCGGTCGTTGCCCTTACCAATCTTGCCGAAGAAGAGGAAAGACAAAAGGCATTAAAGCTGGGAGTAAAAGAATATCTGGTAAAAGCAATGCAAACGCCTGAGAAAGTGGTGGAAACAATCAAAAAGTATATTCGAAGTTAGGAGTAGAGTAATTTTTTATATTCTTCCAGTACCCTCTCGGTAGTAAATTTTTTTGAAAGCTCAATTGATGCCCTCATCCTTTTTATCCACGCCTGGGGTAATCCGTTTTGGTCTCTTTCATAGAAAAGCGGAGCAATTTCCGAAGATAATTTTTGATAAAAACTTTCGGCGACATTTTCGGGGTCTAATATCCAACCTGCCCCGTTCCAGTTAACCTCATATGTCCAGCCGTCTAAAACCGTACAGTTAAGAACTCCGTTTGCGCTAGCCTTCATGCCGCTAGTTCCGCATGCCTCTAAATTTCCCTTAGGCGTATTTAGCCAAACGTCACTTCCCGAAGTTAAGTGATTTGCGAGTGAGATATTGTAGTTTGGGACAAAAATCGCATTTCCGGCAAACTCGGTGGCAAAAAGTTTGATTATATCTTCAATAATTTGCTTGGCATTGGTATCTCCTGAATGAGAGTTACCGGCGAAAAGGAGCTGTATCGGTCGCTCGGGGTTTGACAGAATTTTCTTAAGGCGGGAAACGTCGAGAAAAATTTCCTTAGGCCGTTTATATTCTGCTAAACGCCTTGCCCAAGTGACAACCAAGCGTTCAGTGTCGTATCCAAAACCCGTCCTTTTTACGACGGTTTCCATAAGTTCCTTCTTTTTTATCATATGCTGGTCCCATATTTGAGACTCAGTCAGGTTCGGATTTCTGAAGTCACTATCTTGCCAGCGAAGCATATTCACACCGTTTGTAATTGGTATCCAATTGTAATTTGGCCAAGTGCTTTTGGCATATTCTCCATGAACTTTGCTTACGGCAGATTGTTTTTTTGAGATAGACAGAGCAAAGAGCGTTGTATTAAAAATTTGCGAGTCGGGGTCTGACAATCCATCTTTTATTAATAGGTATGCGTCGATATTTAATTCTTTTTTATATTCATTTGCCCATTTTTCAACCAGCGGTTTGGGATAGTCTAGATTTCCGGCGGGAACCAAAGTATGGTTTGTGTAGATAATTTTTTCTCTAGCCATTTTGAAAGCCTCGTCGAAACCGGCTCCTTTTTCCAGTTCTTCCCGAATCAGTTCCCAGATAACAAATTCAGGTCTGCCTTCATTGATGTGATAAAACTTCGGTTTTATATCAAGTGATTTAAGAAGTTTTGTGCCACCGATTCCCAGAAGCAGCTGTTGGCGTATATGGCTTTCGGCGTCACCTCGATAAAGCGTATCCATGTCAGCTACCCATTCGGGAGGATTTCCGTCAACATCGGTTGACAAAAAAAATAAAATCGCGGTATCTGATAACCTGATGTGGTATGACTTAAATTTTACTGTCTGAGATTTAAAATCTAAAGTATTGATGAGCTGATTTCCTTCAACTGTAGTTTGTCGGAGAAATGACGTATCGTGGTCGAATTCGGAGTCTCGGGTTTCTGCCTTTCCGCCTCCTGTTATATGTTGCCAGAAATCTTTCCCCTTATATAGAATTCCGATACCTATCATGGGATAATGTCCAATTGCCGCCTCATTCATGACGTCGCCCGTTAAAATTCCTAAGCCTCCGGAATACGTCGGAAGTTCGTTATCAATTCCGAATTCGGCGCAAAAATAGGCAACCGGATTTTTAATGTGAGATAGTTTCATATTTAATCATTGTACCTTTTTCTCTAAAGAATTAAAATTTATTTAATGAAAATAAGCGATTTTTTCTCGCCTAGTGTTATGGCCTTTTTCCGTTTCAGTGCGATTGCCGGTTTACTGGCAACGACTGCACTTTTGATTAACCTTAATCATAAGGCTTTTGACAGGGTATTAGGCCAAAAATCAAAGTCTTTATGGTGGCTTTTTGTTCTATTTTCCGTTGTTCCACTTCTTTTGTTTTTGTATATTTTTACCTTCCTATTTGGCAGGATGAATCTACGCGAACAAGGAGAACTGGTTCTGAAATTTTTCGCAAGAAAGTGATATGCAAAATTCACTACTCCCGCCAGGTTTTCTTATATTTATCAAAGTTTCCGCGGTCGCCGGATTTTTCGCGGCAGGCGCCTTTATTGTGGCACTGGCTTATAAAGGATTTAAAAGGGTCTTTGGCGAAGAAAAAGCTAAAAAATACCGCTGGGCTTTTATTTTGGTAAATATTCCTCTTCTTTTCGTTCTTATTTACATTTTTTTCATTTTCTTTTAAGACGTTTTGACTTTGGAGTCTAAAAAAAATAATCTTAATTAATGAATCTATCAACAAAGATAATAGAAAAGCTCAAAGGGATTAAAAAGCCCGCTTTAGCAATCTATCCAATCATTATAATCATTACCATTCCTTCACTTTTGATAATTAATACTATTTGGAATCTGAAGTCGTTCGGGAGAGACGCTAACTTTATTGTCAGGCATCAGGCGGTAAGTATTGCCGAGGTTCTTGCCCCTATTATTAAAGAGAAAATTAGCTCGCCCGAAGATTTGAAAAGGTTACTCGAGGAAGTAAATGCTTCTAACGAAGACATAATAAAAGCGTCACTGTTAAAAGAAAAAGAAGGGGATTTTACTATTTATGTTTCGACAAAAGAAGGCGGGTTACAGGAGACGGAGATGGCGGCTTTAAATCAACTTGCAAAGGGATTTAACCAACCGATTGCGGGATTAACATACGACCCCAACTTGCGCAAAGACGTTTGGAATGTTGTTACCCCCATTGTTAACGACGAAAGCGGTAATTATTTTTTAAAGGTCGTTTTAGATACAAAGTCGGTTTCCGAGATACTGTCACGAACCACAAAAGATTCAATAGTCATCTTAGTGATTCTAGTCGTAGTAACGATAATCTTAATTGCAAATCATTTTGTTTTTTACCTAAGATCATTAAGAACCAAGCAGCTAGAAGAGCTAGACAGACTTAAAGATGAATTTATTTCAATTGCGGCCCATGAGTTAAGAGCACCAATGACCGCTCTTATCGGCTATCTTGAACTTCTTAGAGGTAAACTTGCACCAAGCGAGGTTGAAAAAATAAAGCCGGATCTCGAGATTTTAAATTCGCTTATTGGAGACCTTGACAGCCTGATTAACGAGCTTTTGGACGTATCAAGAATCGAGCAGGGTAGGTTTCAAGTGAACTTGGTTGATGTAAAAGTTGAAGAGGTTATTCAAAAGGTTGTAAACATAATGTTACCGCAGGCTAAGCAAAAGGGGTTAGATATAATCTTTGCAGAGGTTAACTTGCCAAGCATAAAAAGTGATCCTGAAAGGTTAAGACAAGTATTTACTAATATAATTAGTAATTCGATTAAATATACCTTGGAAGGAAGAGTTGACGTGAGAGCAGAAGTAGAGGAAAAATTTGTTAAAATTACTGTCAAAGATACCGGAATTGGTATACCGGGAGAAGAACTAACAAAGCTTTTTTCCAAATTCCATAGAGTCAAAGATAAAAAGACGATTGATGTCAGGGGAACCGGCTTGGGGCTTTGGATTACAAAACAAATTATCGAAATCTTAGGAGGTAGGATCAACGTTGAATCAATTTACGGAACCGGAACCAGTGTCATCATTACTCTTCCCGTTGGTCGTGTTTTGTGAGTTAGCAATCTTTTTATTTTTTGCGAGTCTAAGAAAATTTACTACTACAATAGTAACAACAGCAAAGAGTGCAAAGCCAACCGTCAAGATAGCCAGACGCATGAACTTGCTCCTTACGTCTTGGGAAACATCTTCCTGCTCAAGGAAAACTTGCTTACCTTCATCTGCAGCAACGACAGTGAAATCAAAAACAGAGGATCTAACAGACTTTCCGGATGAAGTTTTTACAGTGGCATAGGCTATGTGCTTTTCGCCTTCCAGCGGCTGATCAAGTTCATAGACCCAGTCGCCGTTTTCATCGGTCTTGGTTGTAACTACAATTGGCTCTGTGTAAATATATATATAAATGACGGAATTAGCTGGCCCAACGCCGCTAAATGTAAGCTTTCCGCCAAGACCTTTACCCTTTATTTCTTTAGTTTCTTCTTTTATTCCAGAGAGATTGATGGTATCGGTATCTTCTTCCAAGAAAGGAATCTCTTCGGACGGGCGTGGAAGGAATTTGAGTTGGTCGCTCTGAAGTTTGGCAAAACAAGATTCGCCTTTAACTTTCTCGTCATTCGAGGGAGTTCTTTTTCCGGAGTTTATTTCGCTAAACGCCGTCTCTCCAATACTTTGTGTAAGACATGATCTAACCTCGTCCGGTATTTTATACACCCTACCTTCTTCAAAAGCTTGGGGATTTATACCAAAACAGCGGTTAACCTCTTCTCTTGCTTCATAAGGAACATCAGCTTGACCTGATTTGACCTTACTATAGTAACTTTTGAGAGTTTGGCGAAGACAGGCGTCGGTTTCTTTGGGAATTTGGACATCATTGGTGTAGTAAGTGAGGCTTGTCATTTTCCTTTCACCGTAACAACTTTCATACAAGAGATGTTCTTCATATGTTGGTTGCCTAATTCCGTAATAAATGTCTTTGTATGCTTTTTCTCCCAAGCTTTTAAACAGGCAACCTTCATATTCAATGGGTGCTTTGGGAGTTTGACCTGCGGGCTTCTGACCCCCTTCTTTTGTTGTGGCATAACCCCAGCAGGATTTAACCTTATTTCCCAGATTCATTATTTCATTTTGCTCATTATTGGTTGTGGGAATAAAGTAGCGAAGCCTGTCAAATTCGTACTGGCTCAATGCCGATTTGACACAGTTTATCCTTTCTGATGATTCGTATGCTAGCCTGTCAAAGTTCTCTTGCTGGTAATACGGATAGGAGGAGTTACAGGAACATGAGTAGGAATCCCAATAGGAATTAGTTCCACAGCCTCCGCTTGGGGCATAGCAGGGAGTAATATTTGGACTGGGTTTACACATACAACTTGCCGAGTCCCAGTAGTAGTTATAACCACAGCCTGAGGCGGGCGAGTAACAAGTTGTGGTTGTACCCTGATAAGTTTTACATGAGCAGTCGTAGTAATCCCAGTAATAATTATTTCCACAACCGTTTACCGGAGGAGTACAAGACGTGGTTGAGGGTTTACAGGAACATGAGTAGGAATCCCAGAAGTAGTTATATCCACAACCATATGAGGGAGGATAGCAGCTAGATGTGCCGCTTGTGTAAGATTTACAAGAGCATGCTGAATAGTCCCAGTATTTATCAGAAGCACAACCCTCAACGGGCGGATAACAAGTAGAAGTTGTTGTTTGAGACGGTTTACAGGCACAGTAATATGAGTCCCAGTAGTAATTGGTTCCGCAACCCGATGATGGTGGGTTGCAGGTAGATGTAGATCCTTCGAGTCTACACGAACACGAATAGGTGTCCCAATAATATCCACTTCCACAACCCTGTGAGGGTGGGCTACAACTGCCATACGACTTACATGAGCAGGTAGCAGTATCCCAGTATTTGTCGCTACCGCAGCCGCTTGAAGGCGGATAACACGAGGACGTTGGGGCTACATAATATTGACAAGAACATAAGTTATAATCCCAATAATAATTGGCAGGGCAGCCTGAAGAGGGTTGGTAGCAGGTTGAAGTCGAAGATTTACACATACACGCTGCCGAATCCCAATAATAGTTATCACCACAACCCGAGGACGGAGGACTGCAGGTTGAGGTAGTGGAATATTGTTTGCAGGAACACGTTGTACTGTCCCAGTAGTAATTATCTCCACAACCACCGCTTGGTTCAGTACACCCCTCTGCAATTAATCCTTGATAGCCTAAAGTTTTTCTTTCCTGAGTATTTTTATAGGAACTGAATATTGTTAAGCCGGTTTGGAGAACGACTAATGTCCCTAAAAAGGTAGCAAAAAAGGTAAAAAGGAGTTTACCTCTCATTATTTTAAGTGTATACACACCTTTTCAGTACTTGCAAGGGTTAACTGGCGAATTTAGTCCGCATCATGCTTGATTTCCGGACAAAACCGAACTAAA
Source organism: uncultured Gammaproteobacteria bacterium (assembly GCA_964435575.1). GTDB lineage: Bacteria > Patescibacteriota > Microgenomatia > UBA8517 > UBA8517 > GWB1-39-12. Next base: position 36,622 of record CAYSZS010000011.1, read on the forward strand.
GTGGGAGAATTTAACTGAAGGTGTATAATAGCGTAGCAATTTCCCCCAGTCTCCGCACTGGGGGGCAGGAAAACGG
>CAYSZS010000012.1:0-35076 GCA_964435575.1 uncultured Gammaproteobacteria bacterium
TTAAAAGAATATAAATGTATTCAAAAAAAACTCCCCCGATTGTTTTGGTATTTGTCGGGGGAAAATTTACTTTTCTTTTCTACTATCTCCCCAACAAATCACCCATTAACCTTATTGGTAATCTGGGCGAAACAAGTAAGAAAGGGGGATATCACCATTATAAGTTTAAATACCTCACGAAATTGTAATGATTATAGTCGTATTTGTCAAGATTTACTTTTGGCCTTATTCTTGAGAATATTTCATCTTTTGGGGAGGATTATTCTCTTTGTTTGAGATAATTAAAGTCATGCATATTGGTAAGATTCATTATCCACCCCGTGATATTGAAGCCGGAGATTTTATAGAGTATTTCCTGATTTCGGGAGTTACCTCAATTCTCATAATTCGTACATTTTTAAATCTCACTAGCTATCCACAACTGGGAGGGCAGAATTTCCACATCGCGCATATGCTTTGGGGAGGAATCTTGATGATGATTGCCCTTTTGAGCCTTTTTGTTTTTCTTAATAAGGAGGTTAAATACTTCGCATCAATTGTTGGAGGAGTTGGATTTGGTGCATTTTTAGATGAGCTTGGAAAATTTATCACCAGCGATAATAACTATTTTTATAGGCCTACAATAGCAATTATCTACGTCATCTTTGTCCTTCTTTTCCTTGCCGCTCGGGCAGTTGAAAAGTACTTCAAATTCAGTAAAGACGAGTATGCCGTCAACGCCGTTGAAATTACAAAACAGACATTAATGCATGATCTTGATGAACAAGAAAAGAAAACCGCTCTGTCTTACTTTCACAAAAGCGATAAGGAAAACCCAATTGTCAAAGCCATGCTCAATGTATTACAAGATTCCGTCACATTGCCTTCCAAAAAGCCCAACATTTTCCATAAGGTAAAATTATTCGCTAAAAAAATTTATCTTAAACTTATACGCGCACCCCGTTTTGCAATTTTTATAATAACCTTCTTTGTAATAGCTTCAATAATAAACTTTTTTAAAGCTTTTTATGACTTTTTCAAAGTTCAATCTTTTTCGGAGTGGGGACAATTGATATTCTCCTTAGTTTCGGGATTGTTTGTACTAATAGGAGTTTATTTTTTAAGATACAGAAAATCCAGAAAACGATCCTACGAGATGTTCAAGTTGGCAATTCTTCTCTCGATTTTCCTAACACAGTTTTTCAGGTTTATCGAAGAACAACTTTCTGCAATAACGGGACTTCTACTGAACCTAATAATCCTTTCCGTCCTTCAATACCTCATCTACGAAGAAAAATTGTTAGAGAAAGAGGAGTAAAATGGTGACCCAAAGTTATTTTATTTCGAACTCGCAAATTAGTCAATTTGTGGTTGCGATGAAAGAACTTTATGAAGTATCTTCAAACTTTAACCTTGCTTTTGACGAAGTCTTAAGCTCCGCTTACCAAGTTTAATTTTTATTGTTCTAGCTCCAACTAGAAATTCATACATCGGTCCCCAGACAAGACCCCAGGAAAGTCCCCAGAGCATTTCCGTCCAAGGTATATGCCTAAAAAGAATTACTTCTTGTTCGGTTCCTGATAGTTTCCAGATTCTTAACATCCATGCATGGGCTGATGGAAAAAATTCTTGCCCTAAAAAGTAAATTGTAAACATTACTCCCGCTACTAAAATCGCCGAACCTATTGCGTGAATTAACAAATCAGGCCGTAAAATTAACATAACTATCGCAAATATAATCATTCCGATAGAGCTCGCGTAAATAGAGTTTAGTCCCAAAAGATTATTAAGAATTATCATTGAAAGACCTTCTATAGCAAAAAAAGTTAATAAAAACCATTCACGTCGTTTTTCTTTGTTCTCAACACAAGTACATATTCCTCTTACAAAAAGCGATTCATAGGCAAAAGCTCCAATGCCTCCGATGGAAAATCCGAAAAGCAAATCTTCAACTCCGCCAACAATCGGTAGTGGTAGTGCAATTTCAGGTTTCCAATAATCTGCAAAATACCAAATTTCGGAAATCGGACCAAAAGAAGCAGTAATCAAGCTCATAATTAGCATGGGACGTCTCAAGTGTTTAACTCGGAAGTAGATAAGAAGCCAAACAGCCAGAAAGAAGAAATTTGCAACTAAATATGCATATTTATAACCCATGGCAGATTGGAATTTAACTTGAGAAACTGGAAACGATTCCTAAAGATTTATCTGTTTTTTGTATTGATTTTTGAGGATCTTGCTCAATACCGGAAATTGCTCTTATAGCATCAATATTTTCAGGAATCACAATTGCTTCATTATGGACTTGGTAATAAAAAGCAACATCTTTGCCTTCGACATGCAGTAAATCTTCCCAAAAAGCAACCTCCCACATGTCGGCACGAGGTCTTCCCAAATCCCGCATAAGCTCAGCCAATTGGTTCTCCGCTGTCAATCCATCTTTATAATTGACAGCAATTACTCTCGGGCTTGATTTTAAAATTCCTACCACTTCGTCTTTAGACGCTTCCTTATTTAAACGCAAAAATGCCATATGAAGATGGCCTATCGTAGTTGGAACAGCTACGGCTACTGATAAAATATTTAAATTCGGAATAACTGTTTGAGCATCGGGTCCTTGGTGAGAAGGAATTGAATCCTCCAAGACAACTGTTCCCAAAGGTCCTTGCTCGTGAGAATCGACCGGATCAGTTCCACGCCTCGCTAAAGTTATATATGCCCTTTCAAGAATTCCTTGTGAGACAAACGGGTATGTTATTCTGCAAATTGCTGTTGTATTACAAGAAACTACTCGAAGACTTTGTTTCCCAACCGCATCTTTATAATTTACTTGGGCAACAAAAGAAAATCCGGTGAGTTCATGTCCTTCTCCACCTTGATAAATAGATTTAACTTTTGCTTGATCGTATTTCGCCTTATTTTCTTTCCCTATACCCGCAGGTGTGGCATCGATAATGACATCGACTCTGTTGATAAAATGGTTAAAATCTCCGTTACAGTTGACTCCAGAATTCATTAATCTATTACAAGCCTCAGAGTCGACACCGAAAATCTTAATCCCTTTTTTGTTTGCTGCAAAAAGTCTGTAGTCCGGAGTCCTTGCAGTCACTCCCACAAGCTCCATATCATCTTGCAGGGCAACGGCATCTGCAATTCGTTTGCCTATAACCCCGTAGCCATTTATTCCAACTTTAACTTTTTCCATAATTTAGCAACAACCTTTCTTCCTATTTGATTTCTCAAAATCCGCTTTCCCGAGTTTATATAAATATCTGCCGATAAAAGATTTAGGCATTATATCTTTTTTAATATCGGTTTCTTTAATCTTACCTTTTTTTAAATGGCTCGAACAACAATTAGACATACTAATTATCTTCTTTTTCTGAATTTTTCTCTTTCTTCTTTGGGAACCCAATAATCCGGATGGGCATCAAACAATTCCTTGTCTTTCTCTGTGTCAAAATAATAAGTTTTACCCAAAAAGTTAGATGTAAACTTCATCTGAGATTTAGGCTTAACCATACCGCAAACAACATCCTTTACAAGTTTGTCTGTTGTTTTACCTTTCATTTCTTGGCCAAAAAGTAGTTATAGGCTTTTGCAAAAATGTATCCAATTAACCACCCTCCAACGGTTGATGTAACTAGTCCCAAGATAAATGAGCCAGGAGTCACACTAAAACCTGAAATTTTACTAAGATCAAGCCCATGAAACCAACTTTGAGCAACACTCATTGCCAGACCAGGAAATAGTATCACTGAAAAAGCACAGACAAGATATATAACTCCGATAGTTATCCCCGTAGCTTTTGCTGTTGTATCAACATCATATTTCATATTTCTCACCTCCCGTCGCCTCGCCGCAGTCCCGCTCAGCGGGACGTAGGTGGGTCACAAATTCCAACTAAATTTTCTCTCTTCAATTCCATCAATGTCGCGAACCACAAGTTCAATAGATGAAGGTTGGGGAGAAATAGAATCAAATGTTAATACCCCTTCTCTGTGATGTCCGCCAGGAGGCGCACCCTCCCAAGATAGAGATTGATACTCATTCCCCTTATCATCGACGAGTAGAGTAATCTTCGTAAGATCTTGGTCAAGTTCGACGCTATGGGTGTTTAAAACTATTTTGAACTGCCATAAATCTGAGGTGTCGGAAATCTCAACAGGTATTACTTCGACTTCCACCGAACCTTCGGAATTTGTCTGAGGACTCAATGTGTTTTGTATTTGCTTCTGCTCTACTTCCCCTTGAGGAATCTCTTTTTTCCTACTAATAAAACTTCCAATAACAACTATAACTAAAATAATTCCAACAATAACTATTATTTTTGTATTCATATGTGTCTAGTTGCCTTAACGACTTTGTTTGCCATATAGGAAATTCCTGCAAAGTTAAAAGCAAGGCCTACCCAAAAAAGCTGAATTTGGTATTGGGAAATTACAGTAATAATTCCGACTGCACCTAAAATTGGTAAAATATTTACTAAATAATGGGCACAGCAGGAGACCATAGCGACTGTTGAAGTTACACCCGATGTTGCTACAACTGAGGGCGTTACACCTTTGACAATCGATTTCAAATAGCTGTAAAGCCCAACCTGGACACCAAATCCAATTGCCAGAGTAACAACAAAGTACCAAAATTGTCTAAACTGCTCCTGTGCAAAAATCCAACCGGATACCAAAGAAACAACAGTTATATACACCGTTAACAAGATTGTGGTGGCTAAAATTCCATTTACTAAAGCTTTATTCATAATTTTTAAACTGAAACTAAATCTTTTTCGGCCCTATTGAGTAAAACCGCATTTGTCGCAACAATAATTGATGAAACACTCATTAGTAGTGCTGACACTTCCGGTCGAAGTGAAATGTTGTAGGCGGGATACAATACTCCAGCTGCTACCGGAATGGCAAAGAGATTATAAATCGAAGCCCAGAAAAGATTTTGTTTCATTTTGCGTACAGTGGCCTTAGATAGTTTAATTGCTCTTAATACATCTGCAGGATCAGATTTCATCAGAACCACTTTTGCAGTTTCTATTGCAACGTCCGTTCCTGCTCCGATTGCAATTCCTATATCCGCTTGAGCAAGAGCGGGAGCGTCATTTACACCGTCTCCAACCATCGCTACAAACTTACCTTCATCCTGAAGTTTTTTAACGTACTTCGCTTTATCCTCTGGCAAGACTTCAGCGAATATACGCTCTATTCCAAGTTGCTTTCCAATTGCCTCTCCTGTCTTTTGGTTATCCCCAGTAATCATTGCAATTTCTAAGCCCAGATCTCTCATTCTGCTTACTGCCTTTTTTGCGTTTTCCTTGATGGGATCTTGCGCAGCCGCAACCCCAGCAATTTTTCCCTCAACAGCTAAAATCATTATCGTTTTTCCTTCTGACAAAAGCCTTTCGATATCTTTCTGAAGTGGAGCAATATCAACTTTTCTATCCTTCATTAGTCTTACAGTTCCAACAAGAATATGTTTACCTTCGACTTCCGCTTCAACTCCGTGTCCTGCAATGTTTCTAAACTTTTCAACCTTCTGGGAAACTTTTATTTTCCTTCTTTTAGCCTCTTCTAAAACAGCGTTACTTAGAGGATGGCCCGATTTTTCCTCAGCAGCAGCCTCAAGCTGTAGAATTTCATCTTCAGAGTAATCAGATACAGCTACCACATCGGTTATCTTGGGTTTTCCTTCTGTAAGAGTTCCAGTTTTGTCAAGAACAACTGCTTCAATTTTAGAAACTTGTTCTAGAGTTGGAGCGTCTTTGATTAGGATATTATGTTTTGCACCTAAGCCAGTCCCTACCGCAACAGCAGTAGGAGTAGCAAGTCCTAAAGCATCAGGGCAGGCAATAACTACAGTGGAAATTGCAAATGTTAAAGCAAAAAGAAGTGGTTGGCCTATGATGAAAAACCAAACAAGAAAGGTGAGAAGTCCTCCTCCGACAGCAACAATTACAAGGTATTGTGCAAACCTGTCTGCAATCTTTTGACCAGGCGCTTTGGAGTTTTGGGCAATTTCTACAAGTTTAACAATCTGAGCAAGAACCGTATCGCTTCCTACCTTGGTTGCTTTAAAACTCACAGAACCAGATTGATTAATTGACCCACCGATTACTTTGTCGCCTTTTAGCTTCTCAACAGGAATTGATTCTCCGGTAACAAGAGATTCATCAATTGCAGTTTCGCCTTCTATAATTTCTCCGTCCACAGGAACTTTATCGCCGGGTTTTAAAATCAAAATATCGCCGACTTTTACTTCAGAAGTTGGGATTAACTCCTCGCGACCATTCCTTAAACGTCTTGCCTGCGGAGGAACCAAGTCAAAAAGTGCTTGAAGGGCGTCTGTAGTACCACGTCTGCTTTTCATCTCCATCCAATGACCAAAAAGAACAAAGGTTGTAAGCATTGCCGCTGCTTCGTAGAACGACTCTTCACTGCCTAGAAGTGTTAAAACCACGCTGAATGCATAGGCCGCAGTGATACCGACAGCAATTAGAACTGCCATATTGAGGGTTTTGGCTTGTAATGCTTTGTATGTGGAGTACAGAAATATCCAGCCCGAATAAAAATAAACCGGAGTTGCGAGTAAAAACATGATCCAACTAGCAGGAATCGGCTCGGGGAGCCTTAGGCCTAAAATGTTTGTTCCTAAAGGCGAATAAGCAATAATCGGTAGTGTCAGAATGAGTGCAACAAAAAATTTATTGCGGATATCCTTCTCCATAAGTTTTGCCATTTCTCGCCCCGCTAAACCGCCATGCTCCATACCCATAGCCATAGTCATACTCATTTTGAACTTTTCCCAACCAGACATGTCAGAAACAGGTTTCATCACATGATCACCATGACGCATTGCACCATGATCCATTTGCTTTTCTTGCATCTCTTTTACTGGAACAAGAGTCATTCCACACTTGGGACATGTCCCAGGCTTATCCTTTCTCACCACAGAATGCATCGGACAGGTGTAAATCTTCTTTTCTTTGTTCATATATTTATACTACTACATATCGTAGTAGACATTACAGAGTTATTCGACTTTGTTTTCGCTTGAAAACCGCCAAAAATTCTTTTATCGCATTCTCCTTATTGCTCCTAAACTGATCGACAACATCAGACTTTAAATACTTTTCGATAATTAAAGTATCAAGGCTTTTGAGTGAACTTTGTATTGCCATACTTTGATCCAAGAGACATGTACAACTTCTGTCTTCTTTAATCATTTTAGAAAGAGCATCCAAATGCCCCTTCATAATATTTATACGCTTCTTTGCCTTCTTTTTGATATCAATATTTTCCATTCGAGTACTCCGAATCCCCCAGGGGAGGGTACAAGCTAATACTAATTTACCGCAATGATAATGAAGATTTTGTGAAGGGGATGGAAAAATTTAAAGAATTTACGCGGTATAGATATAATGAGGAATTACAAATCTTGAAGTTTTTCTGAAAAACTATCGACATGTCCTCCACCGCACGATACAAACATTGTTTTTCCTTCTTCCGAGTACTGTTTAATCTTCTGGACAAAACGTTTATCTCTTTCTTCTGATAAACCTTTACCTACCGTGGCGGCAACTCTAAGATCTTCAGGCAGCCTATTAATGTCTGCGTCCGTGTTACTAGGAAAAGCAACTTGGCTTAACTGGCGATAGTTCTCGTCATTTGTGTTGACCGCGGTTAAGCTAAATCCTGCGCGAGTTATCAAGAATCTGTCTATTGTTTCTTCACTCTCTAACACTTTGGATATATTAGGGTCGCCAAGAGCATTAACAATTTTCTCTTTAGTCATTCCAAAACGATTGAGCATTTGTAAGATATTTTTCATATTAATTGTTTGTCCTTGGTCATTAAGATGGATTGCTGATTGAGAAACCATCCAAAGCAACGCGTTTTCAGCTCCGAAAGACGAGGAGGCCGTAGCTAATTGTTCCTCCATCGACATATCCCAAGAATCAATTTGCTTTATTCCCAATTCCTTGGCACGATAAGCCATAGCCTGCTGATCTCCACCCAGAATAGCTTCTCCCAAGGACTTTTTAATTACTCCCACTGTGACTGCACTACCCTCTCCTAGAAAAACTACATCTTCTGCACCCTTTTCCTGTACAACTTTTCCAAGGGCATTCATTATTCCTTCCGTTCCGCTTAAGCTTGTGGTATGTTGTGCGATACCAGCCACTATCACTTCATTACCACCAGAAAGCCCTATCTTTTCAATCTGATCAGATATATGTATATGGTCTACCCTTTCCTTCCTAGAATAATCATCAAAATCCTCATCCATATAAATATTTTACTCCTCTTATACGAATTATCGGTGTGGGTATTGGTTACGTTCGGATAATGGGGGATAATACCTTTTATTGAAATGTTTGAAGACTTTACACACCACACCCGCCTCCGCCACCTTGTGCTTTAGGAAGCAACCCTTCAGCTTGAAGTTCTTTGTTGATTGCAGCATAACCCTGACCGCTTGAATAACTTACACCTAATATTTCTTTCGGATTTACATCTTTCCAAGCCATACCCTTCTGTGCCTTAAAGTACGTAGCTATTTCGGCATAATTTTGCGGGAACCAGTATGAATTAAGAACCAGTGCTTTTTTATAAATTTCGTCTTTAGACATTCCCTGGGAAGCCGCCAGTTCAATGAACCCAAGCATTGCGGCTCCGTGGTTACAATCTGGAAAACCGGTGTGGTTTCCGCAACAAGGGCGATAGATACTTTCGGCAATCTCTTTAACAAGATTTTCTTGATCAGGAGTTAAGCTAATGATAGATAAACTATTAAAAAGTTTTCCGCCTTCAGTTTTACCCAAAGTCCAGCCGGCGGTTGATGCAAAGCTGTCAACTTTATCTTTATACTGTGTCCCCATGGGTCCTTCAGACAAAACCTTACTCTTATTTGCAATGCCCAAAGGCCACAACAAATTTAATATAAGTTGTGCGTTCTCCTGATTAAGAACTATCTCATCGTTTGAAGGATTTTCAAGTAGCTTCTTCTGGGTATCAGTTAGAGGACTGCGCTCTTCATATAGCTTTATGAGTTTATCCTTATCAATTGCTCCCATTTGAACCATCTTGGTAACTGTATCGTTAAACTTTATTCCGAGCTTGTAGTTGGACGGCAATATCTCCTTCAGCACTTCTGAGGATTGTTGTGAAGTTTGAGGGGAGTTTCCTGCAGTACCCACTTTTGTATCTGCCACTTTAACCCCTGTCAGGCTTTCCAAATTTTTTAACCTTTGCCACATACTTCCTATTGCAAACGCAAATCCAATTGATGCTACAAGAAGTATAGGAACTAATTTTTCTAGAAGATTACTTTCCTTAAGTTTCTGTTTACTCTTTATAACAACCATATAAAAAGACTAGCAGTTCAATCATTAAGATTTCATGAATGTTAGTTTCGGCAATTTCTTTTCTTTATCGGCATTTGTCAACGAAGGAATAAAAGCTGGTGTATGTTTCTTATATTCCAAATACTCACCTTTAAATTTAACTGCCATTTCATTTTCTTCAAGTTTTGATAAACGCCAGTATCTCCAAAGTAGGAACGGAGCCATAAAAACGGTAATAATTGTTGGCCATTGGAGCAAGAATCCAATGATTATTAAGGAAAATCCCCCATATTGCGGATGGCGCATAAATTTATAAAGACCGTTTACGGCCAAAGCGCTTACTTTGCGAGCTTTGTAGAGTACTTTCCAAGCCAGTGCAATCATATTAAACCCAAGAATGATTAATGCGTAGCTTACAAGATGAAAGATACTTAGGTGCGGATTTCCCTGGAAGTTTAATAGAGAACCAATAAGATGTCCTGAGTCGTGAGAAAAACCCAAATTTGCTTTAACTCCAAATACCGACATGAGTAAATAAATAGTTAGAGGAAAGCCATACATTTCGGTAAAGAGTGCGACAATAAAAGCTCCAAAAGTCCGATAAGTTGTCCAATCAGTTTTAGTACGTGGCTTAAAAACAGATTTTACGAAATAAAGAGTCAATATAACGCTAACTCCAACTAACCACCACTTGCCATAACCGTATTCCATAATCGAAGTCTAACCCAAAGACTATTAAGGAATTATGAAGAAACTTGCAAAAGGTGCTCACAATTTGTCTACTTCAGTGATGATTCGAATCAAAAAAGTTACATATTACCTGTCAGGTGTACAACTATTCCTGAGTAAAATCTGACTAATTCTTTTCAATGATTACTAACAATTCTTGCGGGGTTAAAACTACGACTTCTTCCCCGATATAATCGGACTTATTTCTAGTGACTAAATATTTAGCTTTACTATCAAGTGCCGAATAATATTGAATTGCATCTTCAAAATCCCTAAAAACTGATGCTAACGCGCGATCAATTATATTTTCATTTATCCTAGTAACCTTAAATAAAAGTCTTAATTTTCGTAAAGCTAACCAAGCCTTACTATTATTTTTTGCTTTTGATATAAGGTAAAAGGTATTTGTGAATATAATAGGTGAGGTAAAGCCTTTGACTTCCCCTTTTTCGATATGCTCTACTACTTTTGAAGAATAAGCAAAGTCCTTTCTTTCAAGTAAAATGTCTAAAATTACATCATTATCTACAAAAACATTCATTTATATTTTTCTTGCAGATATTCATATATTGTCTGCTTTTCGGACCTATCTAACTTTTTAGCTATACCTGTAAGCTCTTTTACAACAGAAGTATCAACATTTCGTTGTTGTTTGGTTTTAATAAGTAAACGAAAATAACCCTCTACTAAACCAGACAAGCTTTGGTTTTTAGATTGTAATAACATCTTAGCCTTTTCAACAACGTCTGAGTTTATACTTAATGTGAGTTTTGTTGTCATACAATAATGATATACGTACTCTATTACGATGTCAATACGTATTGGAACTCGACCATCTGCCATAATTATATTCCATTTTTACGGCCTAACCAAAAGAGTATTAGGAAATTATGAAGAAGATTACTTAAAGTTCACTTGTTGGAGCATGTCTTCCGGCCTAGCAAGCTGTAAACTTAATTTATCAATTCTTTCTGTTAACCTCTTTTCTGTCTCATTAAAACGTTATTACACATGGCTGGAACAGGAAATCGTTGCATGTTAATATGAATTGAATGAAGATAGTAAAGTTGGTTGCGGTATGTTTTCTGTTGCTAATATTTCTGTTACTAGTAAGAAAGTATTACTGGAGGAATGTAGGAGAAACATCGGTATGGCCAATACAAAAAGGAAGATTGGAATTAATATTTAAAGACAATACAAATTTGAAGATTTTAAAATGGCAATTTAGGTTATTGGGAATATTCTTGCCAGAAGAAACTTTAAAAACAAAATTCTTAGTTTTATCTACTCCAAAAAGAGGGCTTTCTGCAAAATATATAGCTGAGATAGAACAGGATTCTTGGGTGATGGAGGTGGGTGACTATACTGTTTATTTGAACGATCAAAGACAAAAGACGGGAGAGTATCCGCTAAGAACACTAAAAGATAAGGATTACTTGTATGTCAAACTAAATAAATTGCTATCAAGGGACGAGGCCAAAAAATGGTTAGAGCAATACCCCGGTTTATGGGATGAAGGACTAGAACAAATAAATAAAAATGTCGTAGAAACACCGATGGTAGATACAGTTACCGGAGAGGTGGTAAGTGGGGGAAGTTCTAACGGATGGAATTATTCTTTGACTCAAACTGTAAACATTTTACCAGGATGGGAAAGAGAATATGCGGCAGTATTGAAACGAATAGGTGGAGTAGAAAAGGTCGAATTCATACCCACGCCTTTGCCTTGACCCTGTTCAATAACCCCCCACCTCAAATGGCCTTGCCTTGTGAGGCTAAATCAGAGTTTATTAATCTCAGCAAGTAACTCTTTATTTCTCACTGCCATTTGGACGTCGTCCTTGGTAAACCTTATAACTCCCTCTTTGTCGATTAGAACGTAGGTATGTCCCGGGAATTGGCCCCTGTGCATTGATGATTCTAGTTTTAATACTCCATAAGCTTTTGATACTGACCTATCTGTGTCAAAAAGTGTGGTTGCACTGGAGAGTTCTGGCATTTTATTTATAGCTTGTACCCACTGATTTTTAGGATCTGCTGTTATGTTTAGAACAACTGCGATATTTGCTAACTCTTTATCTTTCCCAAAAGCTGCAATCTGGTTCCAGCAGGCTGGGTAACACATTAACCCTTCATTAAAAAACAAGAGTACATTCTTACCTTTTAAATCACTTAATTTATACTCTTTACCGTCATAAGCCTCTAAACTAAAATCAGGCGCAGGTTTGCCCTGCAAATTATTAAAAACCGCCGAATCAACTGCTACGGGTTTGTGCATAGGATCTGAGTTTTGGGACAAAACCTGACTATTATTAGAATTATTACTCTGATTAGAACCTGCATTTGGTCTATTTATAGCCATACCTATAACTACTGCCGTAAGTATCATTCCAACTACAACTACCGTTGTTTTTTGATTAGAACTCAATTTAAATCACCTCCCCCGCACCAAGTTAACAGAAAATATTTCATTGATTTTGAGTATATTTTCAATTCCACTCATACGTTTATTGAGAATCCAATTTATTATTTAACTCGTGTATCATATTTTTAAAAATCAACTGTTAATTTGGTGCGGGGCTCCTCCTTTTCCATTCCCTAACAGCGTGAATTACAATTAAAATGAAAATAGATACAAATATGATTCCCCAAATAGGTTCGGGAATAAATTTAGTTACGCTTTCAACCGATTTAATCAATTTTGTGATATAGATATTTACCATAAGCTGATAATCCGAATGAGATTCAATCTTGCCTGCTCTTGCCAAAATAACGATTATTATTCCAAGAGCCAAAAACATTACTCCCGAGAAAAGATTTGCAAAAGTCAATGTGATTTTTCTTCCTAATAACTCATAGTTAATAGTTTTTCTAAATGCAAAGAACTTTTTAGTGAAATCTCTTTTATCCAAAAGAGCCGCTATAAAAAATAACGGAAGTACCATTCCCAAAACGTAGGCTAGTGTGAATATCCCTCCCAAGACAAATGAGCCAGGTAATGCTGAGAGAGCAAGAACCCCCGCTAAAACCGGGGCACAACAAGTTGTTGCTATTGCCGAAAACACCCCTAATAGGAAAATTGAAAGTAGACCAGTACCTTTCATTTCCGGGTGAACCGGAGAATTAAAAGAAAAACTTTTTCCCAATACTAAACTTAATCCGAGCAATATTAAAAATATTCCTCCAGTAAGAAACACTATATTGTGATACTCCCTAAAGATCTGACTTAAAAAACTGACTCCTAAACCAATTGGTAAAAAAATACTTAGAAGTCCCAAGAAATATATAAAAGTCATTAAAAATATTTTGGCCTTTTGCTTAAAAATCGATGCAAAATAGGTGGGTAAAAGTACGGTTATACAGCAAGGAGCAAAAAGTGCAGCAACTCCTGCGAAAAAAGAGGCAATAAATGACGCGCTAAAAAGTAAATCCATAGTATTAATGACAAGAGGTGTGGGCTTGAGCCGAGCCATCTTTCTTAATAATATTTTTAGGATTAAAATCGAATTGTCTTTTGCATCTCTGCGAACAGAAATGATACGTTTTCCCTTTGTACTCGGAAAAGTGCTCAGTCTTACCTATTTTCATTTTGCAAACGGGGTCGGTTTTTTTAAATAATCCAAACATATTTTTTCACCTCCGAAGTTAATCCTACAAAATGAACTATTAAGAATTTATGAAGATGACCCGAAGTCAATGTTTGTGCTCGCCGTCTTTCATGGTTCGACCATGCTCACCGTCCCGCATCATCCAGAAATGCAATAAGGGGCAAGCTAAGAGTACTCCTCCAAGCAAAAGCGTATTAACCGGCACTTTAAAAACAAAAAGAGCAATCAGGGCAATTGCAATAAGAGATAAACAGACCCCGAAAGTTTTTGCGGAAACTACTAAACCTCCCTGGGGTTTAGAGACTGACTCATGACTATGTGTATTCATGCAACAAGTATAGAAAGTAAGAGGTTATGAAATTATGAAGAGAAGATTAATATCTTATTAATCCTGAGCTTGTCGAATGGATGAAAATTTAATTAATTAAAGAGGTAGAGAAACGGTAATAGTTGTTCCAAGCCCAACATTACTTTTGACCTCAATAGTTCCTTTATGAGCGGAAATTATGGCTTGCGAAATAGATAATCCTAAACCAGAACCATACACTTTCCCGCTGCGCGATCCTCGATAAGCAAAGCTTGAAGGGGTCTTACCCCTATAGAACCGCTCAAAAATGTGGGGCTGATCTTTTTTAGAAATGCCAACTCCAGTATCTTTTACCTGAAATCTCACTTCTTTATTTTTCTGAGTAAGTGAAATACTCACAGAGCCTCCGGTTGGAGTATATTTTATCGCGTTATCAACTACATTAAGAAAGGCTCTAGAAAGTTTATCTTCACTTCCTAAGATAACTATGTCGTCGGTGACATTTTGAGAAATTTTAACTTTTTTTGCTTCCCCTAGTTTTGTTGCAATTTCTACAATTTCAGAAACGGTAGCGGAGAGATTGACTTTGTCTTTTTTAACTTTTGCACTCTCTGCTTCGCTCCATGCAAGATCAAGAATGTTTTTTAAGGTAGTTGTTATTCTATTGTTGTCCGACAAAGCTTCAATGAGTACTTTTTTATATGCTTCTTTCGACCTATCTTTAGAAAGCGTTACTTCGATACCACTTCGCTGCGTTGCAAGAGGAGTTTTGAGCTCGTGTGCAACATCGCCTATAAATTGTCGTTCTCGTCTGAAAGCTTCAAGTAATCTATCTAATAGTTGATTAAAAGAAATTGCTAGTTCACCAATTTCATCTTCGGTATCCACCCCTGTTACTCTTTCATTTAAGTTTTTACTTGTTATTGTTTTTATCTTCGAAGATAGCTTCGAAATTCCGGCCGTCATCTTGCGTACTATAAAAAATCCCTCAAGCGCCAGAAATATAAGAAGGCCGAAAAAAATTATGTTTCGATATGGCAAGGAGTAAATGTGGACAGCAAAGTAGAAAAAAGCGGTAACGGTAATAAGTGAGGTTATATACCAAAAAAAGAGTTTCCCTCGGAGACTTTTTATCGGCTTCATAAGCTAATCAGATTCCACACTAATTTTGTATCCAACTCCGTGTATTGTATGAATAAGTTTTATTTTTGAACCCTTGTCAACTTTACGGCGCAAAGAGGCAACAAAAACATCAACGATATTGCTCATTCCCTCAAAATTGTAATCCCAGACGTGCTCAATAATCATTGTTCTAGTTACAACCTCATCTTTATGCCGAAGTAAAAGCTCCATTACAGAAAACTCTTTTGGAGTTAACGAAATTAGTTTGCCGCCCCTTTCCACCTTATGTTTTATCGGGTCTAATTCCAAATCTGACATAATTAGCGTCGGGGAGGGTTCTTGCTTACTTCTTCGAATTAAGGCGTGAATTCGTGAACGAAGTTCCAGAAAAGAAAATGGCTTGGTCATATAATCATCTGCTCCAGAATCGAGCCCAGCTACTTTATCCTCAACCTCGCTTTTTGCCGTAAGCATTAAAACAGGTGATCTTATATTTTTAGTCCTTAATTCCCTACAAATAGTTACCCCATCCACCTTAGGAAGCATAATATCCAGAAGGATCAGGTCATATTCTTCAGATTCAGCCAGATACTGCCCTTCTTCCCCATCATACGCAGCATCAACCGCAAAGCCCTCCTCAGTTAGACCTTTTTTGATGATGTTAGCAAGCCTACGCTCGTCCTCGACTACCAATATCCGCATAGTTTGAATTCCTCACTACCCTGAGTATTATCGAAGGGTTACCCCAATATTATATCAGTAATAATGAAGAAATTATGAAGATTTATATTATTTCTTTTGTATTTGTTTCCAAAGCCAAATTCCCAAAAGAATAAGGTCTATCAATACAACAAGACCAAAAAGGGAACTAAATAAGCCAAACGCTGACATCATGCCTTGGTAACCGCCAAAACCCATCATAGATTTTCCACCTCCTCCCGTCATCATATTCATCATCCCCATCATACCGCCGCCCATCATGTTTTGGGGTATGGCCGCATTTGATTCACACCCACTCATCCGCTTGCCTATGGTTATATGCATCTGGTCTTGGGCTTCCTCCCCCATCATTTGAGTCATCATCGTATCCATGGCCTCGTGAGAATCACCTGTCATCAAACCCATAAAATACATACCCAGTGCATGAAAGTCCTCATCTGATAAGTTCTCACAAATAAGTTCCTTAGCTTGCAGGCTTTCCCAAAATGCTTTCCCTTCGGCCTCTCCTTCGGCAGTATGACCATTATTTTTTGAAACAACCGTTTCGTTCCCACCCATCATACCCCGAGCAAAAACCACTGCCGGCGCAGCCATAACACTAACAATCAGTATTAAAAGCACCAATAGCTTTTTCATAGTTTATTTGCTTCTGTTAATAATTCCCCTAATAATTTCATCTACTTCTGCTGGTAAATTGCCAAGATCGGCTTTGGGAAAAAACTGGGGAAGAATCACCGGCCTCATGCCGGAAATAAAAGTTTTACTGCCTTTAACATAGACATTGACTTTGCAAGGTAAACATAGTCCAATTTTTATATCAGCCTGCAAAACAGTATATGCGCTTTTGGCGTTGCAGATTTCGATAATCTTGAAGGGTTCAATTTCAAAACCCTTCTCCTTCAAAGTGGCCGTGACATCGTGAATGTAAAGCACTCTAAAACCAGCCTTCTTTGTTTCCTGCTCAATTGCAACTACTGCTTCATCGAATGGTTTTTCTGTTATAACTGTATAATCAAAATCCATAGGATTGGGATGTAATGGAATTATTTCTCCTCCACCAATTCCTTGACGGCTTTTGTTTCGGCCTCTAACTCTTCTAAGTATTCTTTCAAAAGTTCTTTTCTTTCCTCTTTTGAAAGAAATTTGCGGCCTCCTTCATGGTGGTGCCCCCTGCACATTGGACAGTGCCAACCATCTTCTGACTCTGCCCAAGGGCCAGAACCCATGCGACCGGCCATCTGTCCGCTCATCATTCCGCCTCTCATCATCATATTCTTTCTCATCATAATGTTTCACCCCCTTCCTCCTTAAAAACTTCTTTATATCTATTCAAAAACAATCCGATTTGCGCTTGTGATTTCTCAAGACCTAAAGCGGCGGAATGCAAGAAATCTTTTCCGTCTGATGTGATCGTGTAAATTCTTTTTTTTGGGCCGTTTTCTCCTTTTTCCCAATCAGACGTTACCCAACCGTCTTCTTCCATCCTTCGCAGTGTCCGGTAAAGATTGCCGACATCAATAGTCTCACCACATTGCTCTGCCAGGTTTTTCATTAACTCATAACCGTATGAGGGAATTTTTGACAACACCAAAAGAATACACGGTTCAATGAACCTTTCAATTGGCGCCTGACGTACCAGTTTTGAATCAGATCCTGTAGAATCTTGGTTTATTACTCGGAATCGCCTCGAACACCCACAGACGTCACACATATATGTCATTAACATATAGTGAGAGGGCTTTTTTGTCAAGAAGGCATTTTCAAAAATTTGTCAAAAAAACAATAGCGATGAGTCCTAAGACGCCTACGGTTTTTAGATTCATTTATCTTCGATAAAGGAAATAAGTGCATTAGTGTCAAGGTTATCAAATGTCTGTATTTTCCCCATCCTTGTAATTGCAATTTTCTTGCTCATGTTTGGAAAGGGAGCAATGAATACAAACTCCGGATATTTGTTTGCAATTTCTGCCAATTTCTGTTTTAAATCTGACTCGCATTCAAAATCTTCGCAGTTGTAATTGATAATCACTCCAGGAGCTCCTTTTC
The DNA here is from genome assembly GCA_964435575.1 of uncultured Gammaproteobacteria bacterium. Lineage (GTDB taxonomy): Bacteria > Patescibacteriota > Microgenomatia > UBA8517 > UBA8517 > GWB1-39-12. Next base: position 17,864 of record CAYSZS010000012.1, read on the forward strand.
CATCCGAATGCTCCAGCATATGCTTTTGGACGGACAGGGACATTGGTTCATCCATGACGTGCGATGAGGGATTTTGTTCGATATGGCCGGCCATATCAGTAGGAGGTAAAATTTCTCTGTTTGTTGACCAATAATAAATACCACCAATAAGGAGTACTGCAATAATTAAAACAATACTCCAATTACGAATTCTACCTATTAAACTACTTTTTGATACCTCTTGCGCTTTCAATTCTCTTATTTTTTTCTTACGTTCTCTCTTTGGCAAATCATTCCATTCTTCTGGATATTCCATACTTCAACTCCCTCCGGGTCAGAGGCCCATCCGGGCCGGCGGCCTCTTTCTAATTTTTATCTTACATATTCCTAGAACCCTTTTAGATGTGTAGTAAAGCGTTAAAAGCATTATTAAAATAGATAACAGAACTATTGCTTGTCTATATTTCAAGAGGAAAAAAACTCCTCCTACCCCTAAAAATCCAAATATGGTTCCAACGCAGGAAGCACAAGTTGCTGTTGGACCAAAAATAGAACCAAGGACACCAGACAAAACTCCAACTCCACCTCTTCCCATATTTGAAGGGCTGGCAATATTCTTCAGATCGTTTTTAATTACAAAAATATTCATAGATAGTGTAAGTGCCGTGAGGGTAGAAAGTGTAATTAAAAGAAACCAATCATTCAGAGTAAAAATCGAAATTTGGAATGCAAAAGTATTACCTGGAATTTTCTTTACCGGAATATAAATAAAAAACCAAAGTGCTAAAGTTGCCAAAATAATGAAGAGAGTGAAGAGTTTTCTCTTTTCAAAAGCAGATTTCACTGCAAGTGAAATTATCTGTAATTGATTCATTGATCATGACTCTTTAAGCATGTTGTCTATCTCGGTTTTAAAGTTTTCGAAAGGCAATGCCCCTGGAATTAATTTAGTTTTGCCCGTTTTTGTATCAAGTAGTATGTTTCCTGGTGTTCCTGTCACACCGGCTTTTGCACCATTTTGGAAATCTGCCTCAACATGTTGAGCCATTTTGCCACTATCAAGACAGGTCTTAAACGCACCTTGATTAAGTCCAACCTCGCCTGCCAATTTAGGTAAATCATCTAAGTTCAAACCGTTATTGGAAGGGGTAACCTCAAAGATTTTATCTGTCAATTTCCAGAAACCGTCATTTCCTGCAAGCTCGTATGCACACTCAACAGCCTCAGCTTCTTTATCTGCTTTTTGATGAATTTGGTCTAATGGAAAATGTCTATAAACCCAAACAACCTGACCATTATATTCGTCAACTAGTTGCTGAGCCGTCGGGTGAAATCTTTTACAGAATGGGCATTCCAAGTCCGAATATTCAATTAAAAGCATTCTTGCATTTTTGTCACCGCGAATATGGTCATCCTGCCTTAATTTATCAACTTGATCAGCACTGCCGAAGGAAGGTTGAGTTCCTCCCGCAGCCGGTTGTCCCCCTTGAGCCCCTCCGGCGGCTCCACCTTGTGTTCCAGCGATACGCGTAGTCCCGCCACCCTCTAAGTTCTGAACTTTCTGCCAAAGCATTCCTACCGCAAACGCTAGACCAATAGAAGCAACTAAAAGGATGGGGACAAGTTTGTCGAGAAAGTTAACTTTAATTTTACTGACTGCCATATTCAATACTACAAAGTGTAGTAGAATAAGCGATTAGTTGTCAACAAGCAAAAAAAGAAGAGTTAAGTTGTGTGATTTACATGATCGCCTTCACCGCCACACCCGTCAGATAAATTCCAAACTTCTGTCACTTGTTCTCCGGTAAATCCTTTTTCTCGAATAAGATACTTTCCAAGTCCCTCATATACATACCATCTCCAGCATTTACAACAGCAAGGTCCTTTTTCATCTGAATTGGCCATTGCATAGTCATATTTTTTTTGTTCTTCAGATGATAACTCAAGGTCGTAGTAAGGTAGTAGTTTCTTCGCAATAGAAGCTTCGATATCGTACGGATCAGAAGGGATTTCTGAAATTTCCTTATACTTTTTTAAACCCTCAACTTGCTCTTTATATCGATGAAAATTCATAGGACTGCAACAAGAACCTTGCAGTCGAGAAGTATCGAGCATATTAGCAATAGAGTCTTTAAAGTCCTGTGAACAAGAAGAATTCCCGCCTGAACTCAATTCCTCAAACTTTGCAGCCAGAACACCGTCGGTTATTTGCAGTTTAGGATTTGAGAGTTTCAAAAGAAGATATCCAGTAAGAACTAAAAGTCCCACAAAAACAATAAGTATCAACCTGACTCTCATACTACATAATGTAGTATGTTAAGTGGGCTAAGTCAATTACCCTGAGAACTGACAAGGGTGGTTTGAAAGACTGGGGACATACCTGATTCATACTTTACGTCGTCAGTTGGACAATGTGTCGAACATATATTCTCACCGCAATTAGCCGTTTTTGAAGGCTCTTGAGCCTGAATTGTATGAGAATCTCCCGGAAACTTGAATAGGAAGAAACCAGCTAGAATGACTGCCATAGAAATTAAAAAGTTTAACCTTTTGAGTTTGTAATCGTTTCTTTTTGAAAAGTTTGGGTAAATCTTAAAACGATTCTGAGAACTTACCGTTTCAAGTGCTAAATTTAAGTGTCTTGCAGTTCTTTGTTGTTCGAAAACATATTTATCAGCCTCTTTTTCTAAAACTATTCTCATTTTCCTGGTTAAATCTTTTAATATTGGAAGTAGATTTAACGACGAAGACAATATTTCACCTACAATAAGCAAAAGTGGATGTTTAAATTTTGCGTGATAGTACTCATGTAAAATGACTGCCTCAAGTTGACAGTAGCTTAATCTATTCAAAAGGCCAGTTGAAGCAACGATTTTTGGTGAAAACCAATCTATTGTAAAAGCACAGTCTTTCCCATCTTCTACAATAATAACTAAGTCTTTCGGAATATCATTTCTTTCCAGAATAATTTTAAGTTTTTGAGGTAAAGAAAAAATTTGTTTTTGCAAAAGTACCTTTAATTTTCTTTTTGTTTTAATATATGAAAGTGAAGTTTTTAGAAATAATCCCAATGTAACTACTAAGACAATGGCCGTGAGAATAAATCCTACATAATGGGCTCCTGTAGCGAAAAAGCTCGAAGCAATAACTTTGCATGTCTCTCGAAAATGCTCGAATGTTAGTCCTGAGTATTTTTTAAAGAGAGTAAAAAGAGAAACAACTGAGAAAGTAAAAATTAACAAGATACTTAGGAAGTAATTTATTTCTTTCTTCATATGTTCTACTTGTGTCGTTTAAGTTCATCTGTAAATGCAGTTACCGCCTCGTGTCCATACTGGTCAACTAAAGAGTTAACAATTTTTTTGACTACTCCTTTTGCAGTTTGTTCTTTCGTCTTTTTGGGTGAATAAATGTAGGCTTTTCCTTCCATCTTTCTTGTTAAAAAGCCTTTCTCAGTCAAGCGTGTCATTATTGTCATTACTGTTGTATATGCAATTTTCCTTCGTTTTTTCAAACAAGCATGAATATCGCTAACAGTTACTTCTTTTTCTTTCCAAATACAATCCATTACCTCCTGCTCAAGAGGTCCTAAATTATAACTAGTCATATACTACGAATTGTAGTTGACTAAATGATAATTATCAACGATTAATTCTATAAGCCATAAACCACTAAACCACTCCAGGAATGGTATAGCTTCACACACTTGGTATTAGAGTCAAAACTAGCCTCGAGTGACCCCACCCGGAGTCGACAATTTTGTAATCAAAATTGGTTACTTTCCGGGGTTTACGGTTCCGCCTATGGCGGAAAGATGTCTGTGACCCTGCCGGGATTTGAACCCGGGTTTTTGGGATGAGAACCCAATATCCTAAGCCGCTAGATGACAGGGCCTTAAGCGTATTTTATCCGATTTGAAGCCAAAAAACAATTTCAGTTGTTAACGGTTAAAAACGCAGGACGATAGGGAAGGGCTTCTTTTCTTTTTTTAACTCCGATCATAGGCCATTTGGTAAGAGCCTCTTTCAATACTTCATCAAGTCGTGCAGCAAAGACAAATTTTATGTCTTTTTGCACATTCGCCGGAATGTCCTCCATATCCTTTTTGTTGTCCTTGGGTAAAACTATTGTCTTTAATCCCGCACGATGCCCCGCAATTACCTTTTCTTTAACTCCGCCTATTTCCAAGACGCGTCCGCGAAGTGTAACTTCCCCAGTCATTCCGACATTTCTTTTAACCGGTGTTCCTGTCAACGCAGAGACTAAAGCTACCGCCATTGCAGTTCCGGCAGATGGACCGTCCTTGGGAACCGCTCCCTCAGGAACGTGGATGTGAACGTCAAGTTTTTCGCCGAAGTTTTCTTTCAAACCAAGGTCAGCCCAGTGAGCCTTTGCCCAAGTAAAAGCGGCTTTTGCGGACTCTTTCATAACACTCCCAAGCTGCCCTGTCAAAGTCAATTTTCCGCTACCGGGCATTAATGCCACTTCAATGAATAAAATTTCTCCGCCTGCCGCCGTTACCGCAAGACCCGTCGACATCCCCACTTCATCTTTTTTCTCGGCAATTTGAGAGGAAAATTTCTGGGGGCCAAGATGCTTTCTAATATCCGAGGCTTTGATCTCTTTCGGAAATTTTTTACCTTCGGCTACAAGCCTGGCAATCTTTCTTAAAATGGTTGCAAGATTCCTCTCCAAGTCCCTTACTCCCGCCTCTCTTGTATATCGATTAATAACTTCGTCCATCGCTTTTTTAATAATCGACAGATTTTTATTCTCCAGTCCGTGCATTCTTATCTGTTTTGGCCATAAGAAATCTTTGGCTATATGGTACTTTTCATCCTGAGTGTAACCCGGAAAACGGATTACCTCCATTCTGTCACGAAGAGCCGCCGGAATTTTTTCAATAACATTTCCTGTGCAGATAAACATAACCTGACTTAAATCAAAAGCAACTTCTAAATAATGGTCGGAAAATTCCTTATTCTGCTCCGGATCTAGCGCTTCGAGAAGTGCCGAAGAAGGGTCGCCCCTAAAGTCGATGCCAATTTTATCAATTTCGTCAAGCATAAAGACGGGGTTTTTTGTTCCTGCATTCTTTATCCCTTGAATAATTCGCCCCGGAAGAGCTCCAACATAGGTTCTTCTATGACCTCTTATCTCTGCTTCATCACGAATACCCCCAAGAGACATTCTTACAAATTTTCGGCCCAGTGCCCTTGCAATTGATTTTCCTATTGAGGTTTTTCCGACGCCGGGTGGACCTATAAAACATAAAATTGTAGGCTGCGATTCATCAAGTTCAATCTTTGTCTTTTTATTCTTTTTAACAACGCCGTCCTTCTTTATCTGCATCACCGCCAAATATTCAAGTATTCTTTCTTTTGCTTTCTTAATACCATAGTGATCGTTCTCTAAAATTTTAGCCGCCTTGGCTATGGAAACATTATTGGGAGTAGCTTTACTCCACGGCATATCGGTTAACCAATCAAGATAGTTTCTGATATAGCCTCCTTCAGGGTTGTGGGGTGACATCTGAGCAAGTTTTTTTAGCTCTTTTTCGGCTTTCTCTCGAACGTCTTTGGGCATGCCTGCATCTTTTATTTTGATTTTATATTCTTTGAGTTCATCGGTTGATAATTCACTCTCATCAATTTCACCCAATTCTTCCTCAATGGTCTTTTTCTTCTCCCTTAGCATTGCTTTCCTCATTTGGTCCTCAAAACGCCTCTGGGTTTTGGAGGAGATTGATCTCTCCAGTTCAAGTACATTTATCTCGTGGGAAAGATAATCCAATACTTTTTCTAGGCGGGTTTTCAAAGAGGTTGTTTCAAGGAGTTCTTGCTTAATTTTGGTCTTTATGTCAAGAAGGGAGGCAATCTGATCGGCCAATTCTTCAGGTTCGACTTTCCCTGAAACAAGTCTCATTACGGCCATAATTTCGGCACTCTTACCAAGATTGATTGCTTTTTTGAAAAGGTCGGAAACTTTATTCGCCAAAGCCTCAATCTCACTTCCTTGTTCACCGACTGTTGAAATTTCTTCAACTTTGGCTACTAAATATGGTTCCTTTGAAACTAATTCAATGAGTTTGATTCTCGCCTGACCCCTGACTACTGCATGAATTTCCCCTTCTGTCGACATCATTTGGGTAATTGTGGCTATAGTTCCTACTTTGTATAAATCTTCGCCTCCCGGGTCGGGCATTCTTGCGTCTTTTTGAGTAAAAATTCCCACAACCCTATCTTCCTGATAAGCATTATTTACCGCAACAACACTTTTCTTCCTGCCAAAAGAAAGGACCGCGTCTGTATGAGGAAAAACAACCGATCCCCGGATAGCAACAATAGGAATCTGTCTGAAAGCCTTTATCTGATTTAACTCGGTTTTTGTACCTTCTTCTCCCATATATCAAATCGTATTTTAGCAGTCTACAGTCCTAATTGCTAAAAGTCAAGCCCCGCACCTCACTTTACAAACTTCCCCAAGTGAAGTTTTTCAATAACATTTGCCGTCATTATTCCTATTAATATACCAACAAGTACATCTCCCAGATAGTGAACATTTCCTAGAATCCTTCCCCAAGCTACGATTGCCGCAAAAAGTATAAACCAAATGCCGGTTTTCTTATCGTGAAGCCAAATACTGGTGGAAAGGGCAAAAGCAGCTGCCGCATGGAAAGAAGGAAAAGAATGATCTTGCGGAATGGTCAAAGTTAAAGGCGGGAAACCATTATTTAAAAACGGCCTCGGAATTGGAAGTAAACTCTTTATCACCTCAGTGAAAACCCAAACCAGACCCACTGCCATTAATGCGTGTAATACTTGTTCTTTTTTAATTCGTCCGTCGATAAGCCATAAAAAAAGTAAACCCAGAAACATGATGTAGATAAAAACACTTGCCAAAAAGGCGATAGCTATCGAAGAACTACTGGATAATACTGCAGGATTCATAGCATGCGAATAGCGCAAGAGTTGCCTACGGCAACTCCTATTCGAATGCGCCCACACGAATATTCGGATAATTCGGTTGGCATTCGTAAATTAGGGTCGCTTTTGTTATTCATGTATTACTATCCTTGTCCCAGAATTCCCATCGTCTGCATAAACCGTTGATTTTCCTTCGGGAAGGACTGGGGAAGTCCAATAGTAAAGCTCCTTTGCAACCTCAGTCGGAAGATTCACGCAACCATGGCTTCTCTGAGTTCCGAAATCGTTGTGCCAATAAGTTCCGTGAAGTCCGTAACCCCTCCAGCCGGGAATTTCGCTATTTTGAAAATACATTACATAAGGTACATTCGGAAGATAATAATAATGCTTCCCCGAACCTCCTTCCATTTTAGTTGCACGAAGTTTTATCCAGATTCGAAATTCTCCAGTAGGGGTCGGCCACCAAGGCAGGCCTGTCGAGACCAAAGTCTCCAAGAAAAGTTTGCCTCCGTCCCAAGCTTTCAATTTTTGCTCAGAAAGGTCTACCTCAATCCATCTTTCCTCGTTTGCCACTCCCAGAACGTGAGAAGAATTTATGTCAAAAACCAGCTCGGGAATATTAATTTCACTACCTTCAAAATAGGCGGTTCGTTCCTCTCCCCTGACAATTCCTGAAAGATTGCCAGATTTTAACGAAGAATAGAGCTCTCCAACTCCCTCTACTTTTGCAAATTTACCTTTGAAACCTAAACCAAGTACTACAAAGGAAATTATAATCACCGTGCTAGCTGCTAAAATAATCAGAAAATTCGTTTTCATTGAATTTGTAAATCTTGAATATAATTAGGATACATTACACTTGTTTGTTTTTACAAGTAGAGGCGGTATACTAAATCTTGAAATGGGATTAAAACACTCTACTGCTAAAAGCTTTGAATATGCATTTGGCGGCATTAAAACAGCCCTCAAAAACGAACCCAATTTAAAAATCCACACCTTTTTTGCTCTTTTGGCAATATCTTTTGCTGCGGTCTTGCACGTAAGCACTATTGAGTGGCTACTTTTGACCTTTACAATCTTTTATGTGATAACTTTAGAACTTTTAAATTCCGTTCTTGAAGCATTGGTCAATTTGGTCAGTCCTGAAATCCAACCTTTTGCAAAGACCGCAAAAGATGTTTCAGCAGCTTGTGTTCTTCTGGCAGCGATTATGTCTGTAATCGTCGGCCTCGTAATCTTTATTCCAAAAATCCTAGGATTTCTTTAAAATACTTATTTTAGTAAATGTAGTTGAATAAAAGATATTCAATATCCCCAACGTCAAAATATACAAACTTAATCATTCAATTTATATCTTTCCTAAAACTAACCTCAAACTCATTTCTGTATCTTTTAAATGTAATTTTCGCCAAACGAAAAATAGAATTTTGTCCTAAAATACAAGGCCAAATTGGGTCGCTTCTTAAAAGAACATCAAATTTAATATCAAATTTATACCCCCAGTAAGTCCACCTCGGTAGGCTCACTTAAATAAAACTCGTACCCGCTGCCCACACCACCACCCTGCAATACTTGACTCGTATCTATTTCCAGTCTCGCCTGAATAGCCCAAGGATAACTTATTAATGAATTCGTTGCTCCTAAATCTACTAAAGCTTGTAATGGCTGAGGAATACCTTTCAGTCCTACAGGAATTGCTGGCATATTTACACCAAATATGGTAGGGGAGTATTTAACTGAAATCTGGGTAAAAAACTTTTTATCCTCTTTATTACCCGACATAGGTCTCTGTGGGTTGAGTGGGAATTCTTATTATCAAACCATTTTTAATATTACCAGTCTTTATTTTTTTAACCAATACATCTACCTCAGGAGAGTGTGCATAAATCCTTTTATAGTTTTCACCTACAGATACCCACTGTCCAGAGTATTTTTTAAATAATTTTTTTACCGAATTCGAAGACATATACTATTTCCCTCCTTAAAAAATCATAAAAACTTTTACTATAGATAATATATTATCATAATTTTTTAAAAAATTCTGCTGTAGGTGGGAAAAGATTGGCATCCGCATCTTTTGAAATAAAATTCAAATTCAATACCGAAAACAAACTTTCCATCTTCAAGCCTCCTCAATAATTTCTAAATCCTTATTAAACTTATGATAAGTAAATAAAACTTGATCATCTTTGGTTTCCAATACCAGCCGTATATGGCGCTTCAAATCCGGATAGAGTTTGGGGTCTTTTAATACTTCATCCAAAGGAATCCAAATTGGAGTTCCTTCATCCGATTCTTTAAGATCTCCTGAAAATTCAGTAGATTGAAAGATAAAAACTAAGTAAACCCTGTTCCTGTAAAAGTGATTGTGCGTGGCAACTACCTTCAGCACGGGATTAACAACTTTTATTCCTGTTTCTTCCCAAGTTTCCCTAATTGCAGCTTGCTGCGGGGTTTCATTAACTTCATGTTTTCCACCGGGAAGCATTAACCAACCTGGAAAATTCTCTAACTTCTCACTCCGCCTAATAAACAAACCTTTCCCATCTTTAACAACAAGCATATTTGTTGTCGAAACAAAATCGTAGTCGTTTTTCATAAATTAATTGATTTCTCAAATTGATAATGGGGGGAATCTGGTTGGGTTTGTACCATTTCTAACTTATTCCCTTCTGGATCAAAGAAAAACACTGTAAGATTGTTGTCCCGGAGTTTTAATATTTCAGAATCAAAAACGACACCCCTTTGCTCCATTTCTTTCTTGGACTTTGCCAAATCTTCCACTGTAAAGCTTATATGCCTAACTCCGACACTTTTACTATCGTCAAATTCCGGTCTTTTATCTCCTCCCATACATAATTCCAAATACTGCCCCTCTGAAATATGCAGATAAACTATCCGCAAACTTCCATCATCATTGTTTATTCTAAACGCTTCCTGAAATCCCAAACCATGGCAATAAAAATCAAGCATTTTATCAATATCTTTCGCCCTTATTGCAACGTGTCCAAATCGCATGACTATATTTTATCTCATTTCTAGCCTAAAAAGAACACTATTCACAGAAACTTAGAGAAGAATTGCGAGGATTCCAACCAGCAAACAATACCAGCCGAAGTATTTAAATTTACTCTTCAATAGAAGTTTTAAAACTAGGTAGATTGATAAAATTCCAAAAAGAAATGAAAAAATGAAACCTACAAAGTAAAGGCTTAAATTGCTATCTATTTGCCCGTGGTATTTTGAGAGTTGAAGTATGTTTGCGCCGGCTACAGCGGGTAGTGAAAGCAAAAAGGAAAATTCTGCGGCTTTTTCTTTTTTAACACCCAATCTGGTTGCCGCAAAGATTGTCGAACCACTTCTTGAAATACCCGGAACTATAGCAATTGCCTGCGCTATGCCAATAATAAAAGATTTAGTATTCTCAACTACTCCATCATTTTCTCTGTATCTATCTGTCAAAAAATTCATGACAGCAGTTATTATCAGAGCAAAACCTACGATTTGCCTATTTGAAAAAAGTCCTTCGAAAAAATCCTGAAAAAAATAACCCAAAAGGGCGGCTGGTATCGTCCCGATAATTAAAAGCATTAGGTAGTTTTTGTTAAACTTCAAAATCTGTTTTCTGAAATAAAAAATAACTGCAAAAAAGGTACCAAAGTGAAGAATTACGTCAAAAAGAACTCCAGGCTGACTAAAACCGGGGATTAGACTCTGGGCAAGAACCAAGTGTCCTGATGAGGAAACAGGCAAAAATTCCGTCAAACCCTGAAGAGCACCTAAAAAAATAGCATAAAAAAGATTCATTTCGTTAAAATATAAACCAAATTAGCTTTATCATCTGAAATAAATAAAACTCCGTCTTTATCAAAAATTAAGTCCACCGGCCTTCCTAAAACTTGCTTCCCCTTTATCCAGCCTGTTATAAAGTCTTCCACTTCCTCAACTTGCCCACCTTCTATATTAAGCTTCACAATCTTGTAACCGACCGGGCTACTTGAATTCCAAGATCCGTGAAATGAAGATAAAATATCTCCCTGTACTTCTTCGGGGAAAAGAGGCGAATCAATAAATGTCAAACCAAGCGGGGCAACGTGGGCAGGATAATCATAAAAAGAACCTTGAGTTTGGTCACAGTAGTTTAAATTACCTCCACCTTGGAATTTCGAATCCCGAATCTTTTTTCCGTAGCACCACGGCCAGCCATAGTCTTTCCCTTCCTCAATAAGATTTATCTCATCTGGAGGTAAATTGTCTCCTAAAAAATCTCGTCCCATCTCATTCCCCCAGATTTTCCCCTCACCGTCGAGGACAAAAAATACAGTGTTTCTCAAGCCTTTGGCAAAAACTCTAAAATTGCTTCCGTCAAGATTAGAAATTAAAATTGTAGCTCTGCGAAAGTCTTCTTCAACACAAACATCGCAAGATGAACCCACACTTACAAACAATTTGTCCTCGAACACTTTTATTGTTCGCGTGAAATGCCTTCCCCCACCAGGCAGCGAAAATAAAGTCCTGGGGTTCTGCAATTTAATGTTAGACGGATCATAATCGTAACGAACAACTTTATCTGTCTCAGCAATAAATATCTTATCACCGGCAAAATCTATCCCGTGTGGCCTATCAAGACCTCCTATTACTTCCACCAGGGCATCCGCGATTCCATCTTCATTCTTATCGGGCAAGGCAACAATTTTTCCGGCCGAAGGAATTGAGGCAAGAAGTACTCCACCCGGATCAAAAGCTAAAACTCTCGGAGCACCAACTTTCTTTAGATCTGCAAATACCGCTATTCTAAACCCTTCGGGTATATTAAGAGGAAAATCCAAATCCGATCCTTGAGGAAGTAATTTTGTTATATCTTGGGAAGGCGAGGAAAGTTGATTCATAACCACACTTGGGTCAACGTGGTAAAAATTTTTGATAAATAAATATAATCCAAAAAGCACTATACCCAGTAAAAACACTATCGCTACCAATCTCTTCATGCCATTATTTTACAACTTCAAGAACTTAAATATAATAACTATTAATGAGTCGATCGTAAGTGGAATTATTAAAAAAAGGTCGGATGTTTTAAAGGCCATTATCAACTCTTTAGACAATACAATCCTCTCATCAAGAATAGGTAATCTTATTTCTAATAGGTACCCTAATCCGAAAATAATCGCAACGAGTATAAAAAGTTCTAAGGCTCCTTCCAAATCTTTTTTGCTTGTAAACATGGTGTTCCCGATGGCAAATATCAGATAGCCGGTTATTAACATATAATATGGATTTAACGAAAGATTATTTTGGCTAAGATAATATAAACCACCCAAAATAAGTAAAGCGCCTACAATAAAAGGGGCGACCCCAATTAAAAATCTTCTTACAGGATCTACTTTAGCAATTCCAACACTTCCCAACTTAATACCGTCCTCTTGAACTTGAGGCAAAAATTCTACTTCTCCGAAAGGCACTAAAAGAAAAAGCGCGGCTAAAATATGCGAAGCCTCATGAACAAATGTCCCGGGGAGAAAAACGATTGCCAAAAGATAACTAGCTATATTTTTGTTTTTTGTTAATCTTAAAAAAAATCTATAGATTAAAGCAGTAAGCCTTTTGGCCAAAAAATAAAGTAGAATCAATTCAAGGAAAAAGAATATTAGATAGAGCATGGATTTAAGTGTACCAATTATTCGTGTCTATTCGCATCATTCGTGTATTTTCGTAGATTAGTATCGCGTTAATATGCTAAAGTTTAATTATGAAATTGAATTTTCCCAAAAGTAAGCTTAGAGCGCCTAAATTCCGTTTTGATAAGCATGTTCCCATAATTCTTGTCCTATTGATCATAATCGGAGCTGGAATATATTTTTACAATAATAAAACTGCAAATCTTCAAAATCTAATCGCAAACCTGACTCAAGATAAAGATAAAAACCTTACAGAGTTGGAAAGGATTTCAAAAGAGCTAGAAGAACTCAAAAATCAAGATCAGCTTAAACGAAATGAGGAACTACAAACAGAAATCAAAAACATTGAAAAAACGTATGATAATGCCGTTACCGTTTATGAAAATCTTCTAGATTTTAAAGCAAAAGCCAAAGATACCAAATCACTGGATACTCAATTTGCTAAAGCGTTATCAGAATTAGCCAAGAGGGATTTCGCTGCTGCAACATCAACTTTATCTGATCTTTCGACAAAAATAGACGAAGAGGATAAAAAAATTTCTGCCAGTATAACGATTCCACAAAATATTCCCGAGTCAAACGCACCGCCCGGCTCTGGTTATGCCAGACAAAGTGTCAACATCGAAGGGCTGGGGACATATATGGTAAGCCTGGTGGCGGCAGACTTGGGAAGTACAAAGGTAATAGTCGATACGGCCGCGGACTCGGATTGTTCAAATGACTGTCCGGTTCTACCTTTGGCTACTTATGTTTCAAGAAACGGGGCGTTTGCCGGAGTCAACGGCAGCTATTTTTGTCCTGCGGAATATCCAACTTGTGCTGGAAAAACGAATTCCTTTGACCTTCTAGTTATGAATTACAAAAAAACCTACTTTAATTCGGGAAACAACGTCTACAGCGGAAATCCTGCAGTTATATTCGGCGATAGTTACATTCGATTCGTTTCTGCTGCATCCCAGTGGGGTAGGGATACTTCTCCAAATGGGGTTTTATCAAACTATCCATTATTAGTTCAGGGCGGAAATATTACTTTCGGCGGTGACGATGATCCGAAAAAAGGGAGTAAGGGCGGCCGAAGCTTCGTCGCTAACAAAGGAAATACCGTTTATATTGGAGTTGTTCACAATGCAACGGTCGCTGAGTCAGCTCGTGTTATGAAAGCGCTTGGAATGGAAAATGCTCTAAATTTAGACGACGGTGGGTCAACGGCACTTTGGTCTGGTGGCTACAAAGTCGGCCCCGGGAGAAACCTTCCCAACGTAATTTTGTTTTTGCGGAAGTAAAGCCGATCATTTAAGAACTACTTTGTGGCACTGTAGTTTGAGATGATGCATTGGCTGTATTCTTACTTAAAAGGTAATCATCTACTTCCTTTACCAACTGGTGGGGTTCGTAATTGGCTTTGAGAATACATTTATTTGCGCCAATTTTCATTGCCTCATTGGTTTCATTCCCACTCCCCAAATTTGTCATTACAAAAACCGAGGTTTTTGATTTTGGGGATGCTATTGACCTTATAATCCTTAAAACGTCTAGTCCGTTGACTCTGGGAAGCATTATATCAAGAAGAATTATGTCATAATTTCTTGTTTTAAATAAGTTTAGTGCCTCGTCTCCATCAGCTGCTTCGTCTACCTCATAATTCGCATTCAAAAAACTTTGTCTATACAAAGATCTGATATAAAAATCGTCTTCGATTATAAGAATTTTTTTCATAAAAAGTCCTAATTAACTCTATCAAACTTTACGTGTATTTTCCAAACTCATTTGTCAAACTAGCCAGGTTTGAGCGCCGAGGAAAGTCGGCCACGGCAGAAATTTCCCTAATGCAATACTTTTTGTGGGGGAATCAACGGGTGCAAAGCTAGTCCACCCTGCCTGTCGGCAGGCAGGCCGACTGGTGAATTCCTATTGACATCCGTTACTCTCAACTGTTTCGCTTCTAACTTGATATAATATTCCTCACATGTACTCGGAAGTAATTTTTGATGTCGAAACGAAAAAGTTATTCGGGGATATCAAGGGAAACGATCCTGGAGATTTAGGCGTTTCAATTGTTTCGCTTTACAAAAGAAAAATTGATGAAGATTATAAAGAGGTCAAGGGAAACATACTTTCATTTTGGGAAAAAGATTTCCCAGAAATGTGGCCGATTTTTCAGGGGGTGGATAGAATAATTGGTTACAATTCGATCGGATTTGACACTCCCGCTTTAAAACCATACGCAAATTTTCCGTTTAGCAAACTACCCCATTTCGACATTATGCTTAAAGTCAAAGAAATATTCGGACGGCGTATACCAATGGATGCAATTGCCAAGGAAACTCTGGACCGCGAAAAAAAAGAAACCGGGCTTGAAGCCGTATATTTTTGGCAAAAAGGCGACAAAGAAAGTTTGGAACGTTTAAGAAAATACTGCGAGGACGACGTAATAATAACCCGTGATATTTATGACTATGTTTTAAAAAACGGCTACCTTTTATTCAAAGACAAATGGAACACTCTCCAGAAAGTCGAACTTGATTTTTCTTATCCGAAAACCGACTCTCCCGAAAAACAAATAGGTCTATTTTGAGCATGAAGGCCAAATGTGTTGTTGGCCAATTGACAATACAAATGCCGCAGTTTCTATTGATTCTCTTGCTCCGAAGCGAAGGTCAATATTCGGATCCTTCCCCATCATATTCCTATACTTTTCCCAAGTGTTTTCGTGGAATTGATACATTCCGGCATAGGGAGGTGCCCAAACTCCCCGATTAAAATGCGATTCGCAGTAGGCAATTCTTTCAAGTTCTTCCTTATCTACATTGTAGGTACTTGAAAACTCAGCAAATAATGGCATTAAATCGGCTGGAACTATCAAAGCGGGTAGTGGGGAAGGTCTTGGAATCGGTGTTAGTGTGGGAGTAAGAGTCGGCGGCAGTACGGGGGTTGGGGAAGGCGACGGAGAAGGTGTAGGGAAATCTGTGGGTGAAACAAATACCTGTTCGGATTCTTGAGAAAGAACTTCCTCTTTTAAAGCTAATTTCTCATTAAAGAGGCGTAGTGAATTATAACCCAGAATTATTCCTACAAAAAAAATAGGAATTCCTAATTTATACATGCCTATTAATTAAAAGTCTTTGAGTGTAAACTCTTTAACCAGTTTTTTCTCTTTTTCGCCGACATATGCCCTAATTTCAATGTATTTTTCGATTCCAGAACCCTTAATTTTTTTCTTAAGAAGTTCGTCAACCTGAAATACGCCGGCCGAGTTATTCATCTCGATAACAATCCTTATTGGTTTATCTTCCCCTTTTCCGATAACCACGTTATTTATAGCTGTTGCTGATATTGAATAAATATCAATTCTTCCTGATTCATACGGAATTCGGCTCCGCCCCTCACTCATATCAAGAGCGTCGGCAACTCTAACTATTCCCGCCTCTAAAGTATAAGGATTTCCGCCGCTTCTGTGGGCTATTATCGCTTGAAGAGTCTCCGATATAACAACCGTTATTTCTTTTACCGGCATAAAGTCAAGAACTTCGTGTAGCAGGTTGTTTGCAAGAAATAAACTAAATTCTTCATGTCCCTCCCGTGATATACTCATTCCCAAATCGTGAAGTATGCTGGCCAAAAAAATAACTACTTCTGCGTGTTCGTAAGACAACCCAAAATCTTTTTCAATGGTCATCTTAACATTCTCCTGATTTAGTATTCTTGCCAGCCTCAAAGAAATATTTGCAACAATCTGAAAATGCACAACACCGTGATCGCTCATTCCCAATCTTTGCATTGCATTAACGTTTATCACATCCCACAAAGCATAGATCTCGCTATTAAGGTTTATTCTTTCAACAACTTTTTCGAGAATCTTATTTTTGTTAAGAGGAACGTGGATTTTGATTTCTTTTTGAGGATTTTTCTTCACAACTAGGGTAGTTTATACCAAAAATACTTTAATTTGCATCTACCAAAAGCATTTTTGGGGATCAAAATCACTAATGAGAGTTGCAAATTCGAGTTAGTGGAGTTTACAACTATTTAACTTTATCTTCTATCTTCACTTTTTTTGCATTTCTAATGGCCATTTCGTTTAACCCGAAATGGTGAGCGATTTCGTGAATGACAGTATCCCGTACGTTTTTCCTGATGTCTTCCGGCGTACGCGAAATCATTAAAATTGGTATCTTAAAAATGGTAATTTTATCCGGCAAAATCTCTCCTATTCCGTACCTTCCCCTCCTTGTTTGAGGAATACCTTCGTAAAGACCTAAAAGTAATCCTCGCTCTCCCCGCTTTCCCAATATATGGCTTTGTGAACGGGAAGGCCAATCAGACGTAATAATAGCTACATTATCCAATTTATCTGCAAACTCTTTAGGCAACAAACCTAGTGCTTCTTCGACGAGCTGTTCAAACTCACTATCATGCATGATGTGTATTGTATTATACTCAGGGGAGATGATAAATATGGACGGATATCATGCTAATATAGAAAAGTTAACTCTCACAAATTCAAACTTTCGCAAAGTTCTATATACCGGGAAATACGCCCAGCTTGTTGTAATGAGCTTGGCTCCGGGTGAAGAAATTGGGCTTGAGGTTCACGAAAATGTTGACCAGTTTTTCCGATTCGAACAGGGAA
>CAYSZS010000013.1:0-21841 GCA_964435575.1 uncultured Gammaproteobacteria bacterium
GGTGGAGACACCTAAAAATCCACCAGCCTCCGTGCTGGTGGTAGTTTAATCATAATAAGCGAGTTCACTTGTTGTTTGCTCGTCGATTACCATGAGAATTTTTGAAGTAATAAATGGGGCCCACTTTATCCACCACTCAGCAGTTTTTCCACCAACGGTTTCAGGGTTAAAACCCTGTGCAGCATAAGCCTCACTCATTTGTTGTACAGCTTCCTCAACAGAGGGTGGTTGACCGACATTCAAAGGTTCATATCCGGATTGGCAAGCGGGGTTACTTGATGCATCAGTTCCCTGACACAAATCTGCTAATTCTTGATCGACAACTGCTTGCACTTCTGCAACCGCGGTTCCTGCACCATCGGTAATTTGATTTTGGGTGCTACAAGCTATTCCAGACAGAAAAAGAGCCCCCACAACTAGAGGAATTCCGATATTCGGAGGAATAGGAAACTGTTGTTTTCCTTGGTTACTTTTTTGGAGAGGACGGGGAGTATTCTCGTAAACCATCAAGGCCGCGTTACCAAACATTTGTGTAAGTTGCGCTAGAAAACCTTCAGAATTGCGAATATCCGTAAGTGTAATATCCGTCAATTGTTCAACAGTAATTTCTCCTGAAAGAATTTTTCCTAAAACACCACCATTTTGTCTATTTAACTCCCCTAGATTTTTCAAAAGATATTTTCCTGCGCTTCTGAGCAAATTACTATCTGCCCTGAAGGGATCACCTTCGTCATATAAAAATTCGGCACCAAAACCAGCAACTTCACCAAGCATTTTGATAGCAGCTTTTGCATGAAGATTTTTGTTTAGTTGATTCCAATTTATATCTCCACCAACTGCGTGTATAAGATCGCGGCGCACGGTTTCATCCCCTGAAACTTGTTCTCTTAAAGCAAATGACTGGGCAATGGCTGCGGTTTCAAAATCCGTAGACTGCCAGTCTTCAATTTCGGGATATAATACTTTTGCCAACGTAGTAGATATTTCACTCCTGAAATCTAATACACCAGCTTTGATTGCTTTAAAACTTGGTTGAACCTCTTGTTTAAACACTAATGTTTCAACAGCCATGAGTATAAATGCGATAGTAAAAGTGGGTGTATTATAGCAGATTGATTTTCAAATGAAAATACTATAAGATATGGTGATAGTAGTTAGTGGTGGTATTTAGTAGTTGGGGAAGACAAGATATAAGAGGAAAAGTTGTTGCATTCCGAATTTTGAATGTTTAAAATAATTCCTGATATGAAAGGAAAAGTTATCAATTGCGTTATTATAAACCTCCTAATCTAGGAGGAGGTTTGTTTTTGGTTACGAGCCTCCTTAATCAGGAGGCTTTTTTATGTAAGTGGGAAAAGAAAATAATATTATTAATGTCGATCTCTCGGTAATATCAGCATTAAAGATCATTCGGAATCCGCACATAGGATTTGAAGACTCTTGTATGGATGATGCGATAAAAATACTCGATCATAATCAGGGGAGTTTACTTTTGTACGTACCTAAAACAGACCTTCCTGCTATGGAAAAACAAGTGGGAAGGTCTACCCAAAAAAATGTTGTTGTGTACGAAGGTGTAAGAGTTATACCTACTCAAAGGCGAGAGGGACCTCTTTTTATTTTGGACGGAATAGGAGAGGAAGGTTACATCGACTCTATACATGTGGTAATAGATGCGGTGCGTGTGGAACATGGCGCGCGCAAGGCTAACGAGGAACTCGATACTTTTTTAAGAAGAATGAGAAATAATTGGGGTCAGAGAGACCTTGCTCAAAAAATTGAAGATAGTTTTAAGCAAGGTGAAGAGAACTAGTAAAAATAGAGGCTACTGATATTGTGCGACGGGCGTTAAAGATCTAATCCTGTTTTAAACCATCTCAATATTGGTGAACAACCTTGACTTTTGAAGTGCCTCAAGAAGTTCCCTTTCTTTTCCTTCTCTTTGGGCGATGCCGGTAAACGACAGTCTCCAGCAGAAAGTTAAATCTTTTTGGTTTACCTCCAGTAAATCCGCGAATATACTTCCTCCATGTTCTAAAATAAGTTCACCAACTTTAGCCATAATTCCTTCCTGATCTTCGCCGGATAACCTTATCGAAGTTGCAGCAAAATGTTCTTTATCTACACCCAGTTTATCCAAGGCGTCACTTGTTTCTTTTCGGACGTCTTCGCTAAGTCCGATAAGCAAGATAAGTTCGTCTATATCTGCAACCCTCATTTCGTGCAGTAATCGTATACTTATATCGCCGGGCATGTCATCAAAATGGAATAAACCTCTTTTTGTGAGAAGTTTTTCCATTACCTCATTCCCTTTTTCCTTTAACTTATCTTTTTCTTGAAGCAGCAAATCGGCATTAATTCGATCTTTTGTTATAGGTAAGGCAATTTCTATAAGCGAAGAATCTGGAGCTCTTCTGGGTTTTATGGAGTAAACTGGTGAAAAAGTTGCGGCGTTTGGTGCTTTGTCTGTCAAGGAAAGCGTTTTACCGTTGACATTCACGGCATCGATTGACGCAGCCGAATCGGGGAACAAAGCGTAAACCACGTCGATAATCTTTGCCCCTTTAGGTAAAAAGGCAGTATCACCATGATCGTCAAAAACAACATATAAAGAGTAGTCCTTAATTTTCTCATATTTCTTTCTATTAATGTGAGCAAGAACACCAAGATTATTCACTTCTTCTTTGTCATTTGTTGTTATTGCAATTTCTATCGGGCCATAATTTGTGTTAATGGTAAGATGCAAAGCGGAATAACCATTGGTCTGTGGTAAATCAAGATAGTTATCTATCTCCCGAGGATTAAATAAACCATCGGCACCGCCGTTTTCTTGAGAAAAGAGGGCACAAACTTTTTCTAAAACTCGGTAACAATCAGAAGTATTTTTTACCAGCACTCGGATGCTGACAATGTCATTAATATCTGCAAACCCGACTTGTCTGGCTTTTGCCTTTAGTATGGCTTGTTCTCTTTTTTTGTAAAGCTCGAAAATACTTTTGACAACAGGATTAACGGATCCTTCTATAGAATTTTCAGAAAGGATATTTTTAAGTAACTGTGAATATTTTGCTCTAAATTCAGGTTGTACTCTCGGATCGTTATCGCGTTCCCCTCTAGACTTTCGATACGCACTTAGGTCTTTATGCTTAAAAGAATCATCTTCCAGCTCTCTCTTCTTTATCCATAAACCAAGGGCGTTAGCCATGGGAGCATATACATTGAGAGTTTCATTTGCTTTTGCAATACGCTTTTTCTTGGGGAAGATACCTAACGTCTCTGTATTGCGTTTCCTTTCATAAATTTTTATTATCACCCCTTCGGGTTCATCTACCAAAACAGCTGCGATTTTTATAACCGCTAATTTATCAAGTTTTTCTTTGACTTCCTGGGCACCTTCATTTTTACCAGCTTCTTGTTCAGATTTTAATGCGGATACAACATTGACATACGAAGCAACTTTGTCTCCGAATTCTCTTTTAATGTCCTCCAAAGTTAAATCTGTATCTTCGACCGTATCATGGAGCAAGGCTGCAGCTAAAATTTTTTCGTCCGAAACACCGTCTGCCAGAAGATCATTGGCAACTGGGACCAGATGGCCTTCAAAATATGATTCTCCGGTCAGCCTTTTCTGTTCAGCATGAGCTTCTTTTGCCCGATAATACGCTCTTTCAACTATATCAGATAAAGCAGCGAATGACTCAATTGAGTTTCTACGGTGTGGAGGAATGTTTTCTATTTCTCGCACGGCATTTGAATATTAGAGGAGATTATACTACAAAGTTTAAACACCAGTAGATCCGAAGGGTTTGAACGTATTCAATGCTTCATTTTTTTTCGGGCGGTCGTGGGTTAAAAAGTGAACGGACGTAATAGAGAATGAGGCGGGCTTAGAATTTAGAAGCTAGTAATATTTGACAACCAGTTGCGGGGTGTTACCTGTTCCCATGTTATTTTCCGCTGCCTCGAAGTAGGCGAAGTCGCCAGTAACGTCTCCTCCGGTATTTTCAATCTGGAAATGGATCCTGAACTGGCTTCGCGAGCGGCCGTTTGCTAAATCGTCCTTGACCTGATCAGTGACGATTGCATCTTTCCACTCAAGCGAGTTATTGC
Source organism: uncultured Gammaproteobacteria bacterium (assembly GCA_964435575.1). Classification (GTDB taxonomy): domain Bacteria; phylum Patescibacteriota; class Microgenomatia; order UBA8517; family UBA8517; genus GWB1-39-12. The sequence continues at coordinate 4,111 of CAYSZS010000013.1, forward strand.
TCGTTAAGGTTATGAAGCTTGAGGATAACGCTGCTATCCCGTAATCTAAATTATCAAGAGCGTCTCCGTAAGTGAGGTGATCAACCTTTAGAGAACCTCCGACTCCGTACGGATTACCGATTATTTTTGCTTGGTAAAGTCGGAGTGTGGCCTCTTGAATTTTTGCCCCCGAAGGGATATCGCCGAGGTCAAAGCTGACGAATCCTCGGGTGACCAGATTGACATTTCTGCCGGCTCTTATTTCCAATCCGGCATTGCCACCGCCATTTGATGAGCGAAAGCCATCAAGAGACGTGCTCGAAGATAAAATTTTTTGTTTAACTGTCGGGGTTGGAGTTAATGTCGGTGTTGGAGTAAAAGTAGGTTTTCCTTTGCCCGCCGTAGCCTCTGGCGAGGGTTCGGAGGTCGGTGTCGGGGTAGGCGTTAATATTTCCTCACTTGATGTGGGTGATAAGTTCGACGTTCCCTGAGACTTTCCTTTTGAACCCCAAAAATAAGATCCCGCGCCGACCCCAACGATAAGAAGAATTCCCGCGAGCGCTATTAAGACTTTTTTACCAGCGCCCAACTCTTTTTCTTCAGGTACCTTTTCTTGTGCCGGAAGTACTTGAGTATCTTCCATTGGCGTGATAGTACGTCAGATTTTTTTCAAAGTCAACTTAAAGAATGTATTTAGATAGTTAAAGGTTATCGGGAAGTTCGAGTTCGGCGTCCGAGGAAGAATATTGTGAATTGAAAAATTCTTTGTAAATCTGTTTCAGAATCTCTGAAACTATGTTTGTAAATTCTTCAAAGGTAATTGTGCCCTCTGGTTCCTGAACAACTACTTCTTCTCCAAAGTCGTCAAATTTTGCAGCAAAAGCTATTTTAGTTTGACTTTTTTCGGAAGGCGAACTCGAAGTCCCCAAAAAGAGGTTGCCGTAGTCCATTTTGTCGGTTTCAAGGTCGGCCGTGACTATTAGTTTTTTTGTGTAATAACTTTTAGGCTCTATGTAAACTTCCCACTTAAGAACCTTTACCATATCGGAAAGCTTTTGGGGCTCGCCGGGCTGGTTGAGGTAAGCGCCGCCTGCCTTTTTCCTTTCCTCTTCAAACTTTTGGCCTAAATGATCAATAAGCGCGGGGTCAGCGTTAAGAGTGATTTTGTACATTCGTGTTGCTTCTTCGGTAACCTCTTCAAGTACCATTTTGGAGAGAACCTCCGCATCAACATATTTCTCAAAGGTTTCGTCTAAATACTCTCCGCTTAAAGGGTCAATCTCTTCGTCCTGAATTGACTTTCTGGCTTCGGTATCCAAGGGGGATGTATCATAAGATACCCAGGTATCAAGAATCTGCGTGAAGTCCTCAACTTTTAGGCCGGCAAGAGCCAGAAGAGTCGAGGGAAGTTTATTAATCTTAAAGTACAAGAACTTATCTTTTTTTCTCAATTCAAAATTGAAATCTTTAGTGATAGAGGTGTCGAGATTAAGTTTTACATTTTTGGGATCAGAATAGTCAATAGCGCCTTTTGCTTCAACATCAAGTCCGCTTAACCCTAGTGAGCTTGCAATGTCTTTTGAGTCTACGGCAAGGGATATATTAAAAGATTCCTTGGTTACGTCCTGGTGAGCCATGCCTGTTCTTGTCAAAAGAAATTTCGGCGTTTTTGGTGTAAAGGGAAGAGACATTACAAAATAGGCTACTTTTTTCTGAAACTCGGGATTCTTATTAAGTTTTATTTTCTCGTAGGCAACGGTATAGGTAGCACCGGCGGTGATTATCAGAATGAAAAATATTAATAATAATAAGCCGGCTACGAAAGGTATGATTCTTGATTTTCCCGATTTTGGAGGTTCTTGGAGAGGTTCAGGAGTTGTTTGAGACGACGGAGTGGGGGTGAGTATGGAGTTTGGAGTGTCGGGTTGGGGACCGATTTGAACTTGAGGAACCTCCCGAGGTTGTTCGGTAGTGGGTGTTTGGCTTTGATCCTGCGCCGGGACTTCCTGGGTTACGAAGGAAGGTTTTGTGGATTCGTTTTGGGAAGGACTTACGGGTTCGGAATCAGGAGTTAAATCTTGTAAATTATTATTAGAATTTTGGACAGGATCCATTAGCTAATTCTATTACAGTTAAATATAAGTTGTCTACACATCAACTTAAAATGCTTTAATTTCTTTGGAGCAAATATCGGTTATGTAGCCATTTTTTAGTTGTATGCGCATACGTGCCGTATAATTTCCGGCTTGATATTCATAGGAAGGGTGATTGTTTTTATTAAAACATTCCTGGAATGATATGGCTTCATACTCCTATAAAGGCTTAGATATTTTAACCGAGCGTGGTGCATATCGTTTTAGAACCTAAGTGGGTAGGGGGAGTATAAAATGAGATGTCAAAGGTGTATATTCAAAATATATATGCTTCAGAAGTTGATTATTAATACCACGAAAAAACGCCAGGTTATTGATATTACCAAGATATTAAACGACTTACTTATGAAAAACAGTTACTACGACGGGCTTTGTTTTCTTTTCTGCCTGCACACAACCTGTGCCGTAACTACAGCTGATTTGGATCCCGGAGGAACGGATGAGGATTATATGAATGCCTATGAATCCATGATGCCGAAGATTGCCTTCAAGCATCCGCACGATCCCGGGCATTTCCCGGAGCATCTTTTTGCGTCGACAATAGGATCGTCTTTGTTTGTGCCGGTGCAGTCGGCATCTTTGGTTTTGGGAATGAGTCAGAAAATTGCCCTCATCGAATTTTCCGGTCCGGGGGAAAGACGCATTTTATTTTATTTCATTAAAGAAAGCGGGAAGACTGCTTACTGAAAAGAAAGATTCATGGTATTTTCAGGCTGTTTCTTAACACTTCGGATAAATCATTAAATCATTCCTGGAATGATATGTTACTTCAATCTATTTTAGACAAAGTAAAGTTAGTGGATGGAAAAGTTGATGGGGTAAAAGAGGTGGTTAAAGAAACAAAAAAAGGTTTGACCGAGGGAATGGACAAATTAGGTTTGCAGCTAGCTGAGCTTTCTGATGACGCCCCGACAATTGAAGAATTTGATAAGTTAGAAAAAAGAGTTTCAGTTTTAGAAAATCAATCCGCCAAAAATTAACTTCAGCAGCACCTGATGCTTTGCCCTTCCTTAGCTTTAAGTATTACAAAATTGACAGGTATGGCAGATAATGTTAGTATTACTTATTATGCAAGTAATAACTACTGTTACACAAAAAGGCCAAATAACCCTGCCGAAGCAGTTACGCGACAAGTATAAAATTGACAAAAATAGCCGAATTGTTGTTGATGATGGCAAGGGTCATATCAGAATTAAACATGCGAAGAGCATCCTTGATATAGCTCCGCTTACCAAAGCCCCTCGCGGTAAAAGTGCACTTATTGCTCGCAAAAAAATGGAAACCAGTTACTCGAGATTTTAATGATTTACTTTATAGATTCAAATATCTTTTTGCGCGTCTTAATTCAAGAAGATGTACAGAGTTTTCAGATTTGTGGCAACATACTTGCCCAAATCGAGGGTAAAAAAATTAATGCGGTAACGTCCGATATAGTTTTAGCAGAAATAGTTTGGGTTTTAACTTCATATTACAAGCGTCCAAGAAGCGAGATTGTCGAAAGTATTGAGCTGATTAACAATATGGGTATGAAAACTGTAAACGCGTTTGATAGGAATATTGCAATTCGACTTTATGACAAGTATTCGGTTAAATATATTGATGCACTTATTGCCTCGATCGACCCAATTTCTAAAAAGAAATGGACAATCATTTCTTATGATAAAGACTTTGACAAGTTAGGGGTAGTGTGGAAGGAACCGATGCTGGAAATGACTTTATAGATTGGGATTTTTAGATTTTAAGCAGCACCTGATGCTTGCCCTTCCGAAGCTTTAGTAAAGGAGGGGACGACGTTCGAACTTACTACGTTCAAAATGTAACTTTTTGCCAATTCTGGTATATTTCACTCAAATGATATAGGAATTAAGTGGAGAGTAAGAATTGTTAGTATCGAATTACTTATCAGAATGTTTATTTATTTTACGGACAATTTTGTGAAATAATGATAATATTCCTAAAAAAATGGTACTTCTTGTGTAGTAAACAAATAAAGGTGCTGCCATAATAAAAATTATCAATAAAAAGATAATATATGGTTTTATCTCTTCACTGGAATAATTTAAAATAATTTTAAACAAGTATATAAAAGCCGCCACAATCCCAATCACTAGAGTTGCGAATAGCTTTAACAAAAAATTTGTCATTTTATTAATTTTATCAGAAGCTTGATTCTTTTTGTGAATTAATGAGATTTGAAGTTATCCGAATCTAAATCTTGTCAGCAGGGACTGGTGAACTTTGTCAGGAACTTCTATCAGAAAAATTATTTAGCTTTTCAAGAGCAATAGCAAGCTTTTCTATCATCTGGTCTTTATTCTTATAAATAATAAAATCTTTTGCTAGATATTTTAGAGACCCAGAGGGTTTAGAAGCATACTGATAGCAGCAGATAATTGGTATATTATATAAATTTGCCCAACCAAGCTCTATACCTTGTCCGGTAGAGGGGAAAGATACCTCAGCGACGATTACATCAGATTTTTTTATAATATCTTTTGTTAGGACATCTTTACGATCTTCGTGTAGTAAAAATATTTTATGATCCTTATTTATTTGGGATTTCTGGAGAGGTTTATACAGTTTGTTTACATAATCATAACTGCTGGAGTGAGAAACAAAGATTTTCATAATTAAATTATAACATCCGAAGCTACGCAGCAGCCCTGGATGGAAAACATTCGAACCTTTTACGCTTAAATTTAATTTATAATTAATAGCTTATTTAACAACTTACTTAAGTTGGTAAGAGATCTCGTAAGTTGTGGAGAGAAAGTTATTAATTAGTGACAAAAAGAAAACTGTTAATTATTTGGTTATTAACTTTTAGGTTGTCAAGCAGATCAACGTACTCTTGTTGCGTAAGTTGATTTAAATCTTTGTTTTTTTGAAGTTGTAACAACTTGGGTTCAATAAATGCTACCAGACCCATATATTTTGTTTTATCACTTTTGCTGAATATTTTTGTATTTACTGTGCCCAATCCTTGGGGGTGGTTTATGCTTTTTATTGTTAGCACTTGGAAAACTAGATATCCTTTTTTTGATTGAAACTCTCTTGTGTAAACGGTGCCTGAATTGTCGCCGTCAACGTATAGGCCACCCCAGAAACTTTCTCTATTGGCGTCACCTTGTGCTACTCCCATATTAAAACTCTTTGCTGCATCGTTGTAAATAAGGTAGTACTCATTAGGAAATTCAAAGCTGTATTCTGCATCGTTATTTATAAATTGGTTATTAGGGTAATTAAGTAGTATGAATTCTTTTTTGTCTTCCAATGTGTTTGTTTGTGGATTTTTAATATCCATTAATTTGTTATTGATGTTTGACTTAGATTGCTCAACCTTTTTTTGGAGAATGATATTAACGAGAACTAAACCGATAAATATTATTGCAAAGGTTATGACAAAAAACTTTACAATATTTGGTGTTTTCAACATTTTTTTCTAAACTGCACCTGATTTTAACATTTTATTTGGAAAATATAATGCCAAGTTCGAGCTTCCTTTCATCCACCCTTAAATTTTAAACGATTTTGAAGCTAATTTTATCGAACAGACCTGGATGCCTTAGTCCTGAGCGGAGTCGAACGGGAAAGTATGCACACCAAATTATTTTTGCAAAATAATTACGAACTTTTTATGCCTCGAGACTTTAATATTTCAGCTCGTTCGACAAGCTGGTCAGTAAGCAACCAACCCTTAGCAATAAACCCCATATCAAGCATATTTTTAACAACTTCTTGAGCGTTGGGATCTCCTTTTTCTGCAAGATTTACAGCAGCTTCGGTAATAGCACAAGCAATCCAGTCACCATCTCTTTCTTGACCTTTATCGCTATTAGATATTCCGAGATGAATGGCAACCATACGACCAACTCCGTCATAAAGATACCATCGGAAGATGCTAAGAGGGTCTCCTTCGTTTATTTTTTCAGGACTTCTATAAGTTGTTCCAACTTCGTTATTACCGACCTCAATAGTTTTGACGAGGCTACGTAACCATGGTCGGGGATTATTAGCTGGTTCAAGGGGATTGGGAATTTGATTGAGCCCATGTTGATTTAATATCGTTTGTGTATTTCTAATTCCAGCTAAATCTGCATCTTTTTGTTTTGAGATTAGTTTGTTTGCCCTTTCAATACAATGGGAAATAGTTTCCAGTTCTTGGTGAAGGTTAATTGAAGGTAAACCTTCAACGGCAGTAGAAACGGCCTTTCGGAGTCCTTCATTTGTCAAATGGTTAGCTATTGCTCCAAATGTTTTTGTTTCTACATCATTTTCACTCATAGAGCGATTATATCAAACAGGCAGTTTGAAAGCTAATGTTTTGAAGCTAAAATTCTTCAGCAGACGTATATCGAAAAATCCGAACTCAAATAGTCTTACCGCTCTAATGACTTAGCTCCGGCTCGTCCTTCGTCCTCGCCTCCGCTTTTTTTGCGCGCGATTTAATCCAAGCTAGCGCTTGGATATTGTTCTTGCCCCACCCAACCCAGCGCGAACAATTTATTTGTAGATGTAAAAGGAACTCCCTTGATCTATAATTGGATTGAAATATGGATTTAAAAGACAAAATTGTTTTGATAACCGGTTCAACAGATGGCTTAGGAAAACGGCTTGCTTTTGCACTTTCTCAAAATGGAGCAAAGGTTATTATTCATGGTAGAGACAAAAAGAAAGTAGATGAAGTTGTTAAAGAAGTACGCGCAATTAAAGGAGTAGTTTGTGATTTTAATGATATTAAGACGATATCGGATTCTTTTTCGACAATTGATAAACTGGATATCCTTGTGAACAATGCGGGGGCTTGGCTTGAAGGCAATACAATAGAAGCCCCGGTTGAAAAAATTATCGAACTTGCAAATACTAATTTAGCCTCTCACTTATTAGTTACTCGAACTTTGTTGCCTATTCTTCAAAAAGCAGAATTTGGTCAGATACTAAACACCATAAGCGTTGCTGGAATTGAAATTCCTGCAGGTTATTTCCATACAATTTATTCAGCAACAAAATTTGGCATGCAGGGTTTTAGTGAAGCGATGGCAAAAGAATTTGATAATAAAAACTTGCGTGTAATGGGATTTTATCCAGGCGGAATGGAAACCAAACTATTTAGAAAAGCGGGAAACGATTACAAGGAACACGAGCCTTGGATGTTTGACACAAAAGAATCAGTTGAAGCAATTATCTTCATGCTTACAAGAAATCCAAAAGTTAACATCAAACGTTTAGATCTAATCAACCATTTGCAAGAATAAATAAATGAAGCAAGTAAAGATAGTTGTATTTGTCCCCCAAACCCACGCAGACATGGTTAGACAAGCAATGGGGGACGCTGGCGCTGGAAGAATAGGAAATTATAGTCATTGTAGTTATTCTGTTGATGGGGTTGGCAGGTATAAACCTCTTGAGGGAGCAAAGCCGCACATTGGAGAAGTTGGTAAATTTGAAGAAGTTGAAGAAGAAAGAATTGAATGTGTTTGTGAGAGACCAAAAACTAAAGAAGTAATAATTGCAATTCGCAAAGTTCATCCATATGAGGAGATTGCTTTTGATATCTGTCCACTCATTTCAGAGGAGGAGCTATGAAAGAATTTTTAATAATCCTTGCAGTTTTGTTTTTGCTTGAAATTTTAAAACAGAATCCGCCAACTATTTTTTTAAATTATACCTCCGCAGGATAGAGCCCGATAAAAATACCCCACGCCATATCGTTGATTTTGATAAAATATAGTTGTACTGCTTAGTTCCTTTATATATCCAAAAGTTCGAACTTCCTTTCATCCACCCCAGGTTTTTATCAATTTTTGAAGCTAAATTTATTCAGCAGCCCTGGATGGAAAGTATACAAACCAAATTATTACTTTGTAATAATTACGAACTTTTTACGCTCAAATTTGGAATATCTAAATAAGTGAAATTTGCAGGGGAGTTACGGAGAAATGGACTCTAATCCTAAATGTTCTTCAATTCTTTCAACCCTTTTTCTTAATTCTAGATACTCTCTGTCAAAGAAGTTTACAATGGTTTTAATATCCTTCCTTATTTGAGTGATATCTTTTTTGATAGGAGCCAGTTCTTCTTTGATTATTTTTCTGGTTTCTTGATGGACTTCTGTCCTTACGATATCTTGTATTTGTTGAAAGTCGGATTTTGAAAGCATAACTGAAATATATAATATACTGAAAAGATTTTCAATAAATCAAACTATATCAAGCAGGGCTGGAGGGAATCGAACCCCCGATTAGCGTTTTGGAGACGCCTGGTATACCACTTACCTACAGCCCTAAATCAAAACTATTTTAATTTTGTACTTTCTTTGTGTAATTGTACTTTTTTGCACCGCTTGCACCATTTTTTGATCTGGAGCTTGCCTTTGCCTTTTGTATCCATATTGACCTTATTCCGTTCTGTAACATAATTTTGCGATTTACAGACGGAACAAACTAATGCAACAATTTCGCGTGCACCCTTTTTTGCCATATCAAAGGTATTCTACACTCAGTACTAATTTACGACAAGCGTTGATTTAAGACACCGGAGTAATACATAATATAATTCTTATGGAAGATAAAGTACTTCTTAAAAAGGCTGGTGACATTCTTCGCGACAATTTATATGAGGTTAAATTGAACGGTAAATTATTCAGACGTACAGTTCCTTCAAAGGAATTTTATATTCATCAGTGGAATTGGGATTCGGCAACACACGCGATGGGATTAGTTTACATTGATGAACAGAGAGCATTTGATGAATTAGAATCTTTAGTTTCGGGTCAGTGGAAGGATGGTTTAATAGCTCAAATTACATTCAATCCAAAGGAAACGAAATATTTTCCAGGTCCACAATTTTGGGGTACTGAAGAATTTGCCAATGGTGATATTGTAACTTCAGGTATAACACAACCACCTTTATTGGCTATTAGTTTTTGTCACGTTTATAAGGTTACTAGGGACAATAATCTGAAAACAAAATTAGTAACAGATATTCTTCCTGCAATTATCAGATACCACAAATATTTAAAAAAATACCGGGATCCCGAGCAGAGTGGATTATTGACAGTTGTTCATCCTTGGGAAAGCGGTACGGATAATTCACCCAGGTGGGACGCCTCCCTAGGTGCTATTTCGCTGAAAGAAATTCCAGATGAAGTGAAAAGTTTGGTTAATAAATATCGCTCAGACGATAAACTCGGGGATCCGAAACAGCGTCCCGGTTTGGAAGAATACTACAAATATATGTATTTGGTTTGGCTGTTTAAGAATTGGAAATGGGATTATAACGAAATAGTTAGAAAATCCCCCTTTGCTGTAAAAGACGTATTATTTAATTCTCTTTGGTGTCGCGCCAACCAATTATTATCAAAACTTTTAAGAGAACTTGAAAATAAAAAGGAAGCCTTCTTATTTTATGAATGGTCAGAGGAAACCAAAAAAGCGTTAATAGGTTTGTGGGACGAAGAAGAAAAAGTGTTCACTGATTTAGACGTTTCAAGATCGAAACACGAGAGAATTTATGAAGATACGATTGCCAACTTCACACCTTTGTGGGTGGGACTTAAGGACGAAAATATATTGGACTCACTTATTGATAAATTAACAGATGAAAAGAAATATTGGTCTAAAGTTCCCGTTCCTACGACGCCATTAGATAGTACAAAATTTAATCTTACAAAATACTGGAGAGGTCCGACTTGGCCAATTACTAACTTATTTATTTTGGAAGGTCTCAACTCCTATCAAGAAACGGAATTTCAAAAACTTAGGGACTCGATCATTGAAAGTACAATAAAAATGGTTAAGACAAATGGATTTTACGAGTATTACGACCCGGCAAGCGGTGTTGCAAGACCAGATAAATCAGGCACTTCTTCATTAGGATTCGGATCTTTTAGTTGGACAGCAGCCATTTCCATGTATCTTCTTAATAAATATCGAACATCCTTATAAAAAATGAACGTCATCATTTTAGGCTACAGAGTTGCTGGTTTGGATGGAGTTTCTTTGGAGACAGTTCACTGGAAAAATATTTTGGAGGGAATGGGGCATAGTGTAACTTTGGTCGCGGGAGAACTTGACCGCGAAGGCATACTTTTGCCCGAGCTTCATTTTAAGTGGCCGAAAGTTGCGGGGATTCACGACAGAATTGTTTATAGCGACGAATCCTATGCAAAAGTCGAGAGGGTAATTTTTGGTATGGCGGGGGAAATTGAAGGGAAATTAAGACACCTTTTCAGAAACGGTGCTGCATGTGATTTATTAATAATCCCGAATGTTTTCTCGATTCCGATGCACTTTCCCTTGACTGTTGCCTTGACGAGAACCATAGAGGAATTTTCAATTCCTACAATTGCCAGACACCATGATTTTTGGTGGGAAAGAGAAAGATACAATAAATCCCATGTGTTTGTCTTTTTTGAAAAATGGTTTCCTCCAAAAATTGAAAATTTGACGCATACGGTAATTAATTCACTCGCACAAAAAGCGCTCAAAGAAAAAACGGGAATTGTTGCTCCAATAATTTCTGACACTTTTGATTTTGAAGACAAAACATTGGGCGTTATTGATTCGTACTCAAAGCATTTTAGGCGCGATTTTGAAATAACAGAAGATGACATTGTTTTTTTACAGGCAACAAGAATTGTGCCAAGAAAAAGGGTCGAACTTTCTATTGAACTTATTAGCAAGATGAATTTGCCAAGAATAGTCCTTGTAATAAGCGGAAATGAGGGAGATGAACAAAGAGGCTATTTAAAAAAGCTTAAAGAAATGGTTAGAAGTCTTAACATAAGTTGCAAATTTATCGGTGATAGAGTGAATTCGCAAAGAAAGATAGTCGGAGGAAAAAGAGTTTACAGTTTATGGGATTGTTATGCAAATAGCGATTTTGTTACCTACCCCACAGAAATGGAGGGTTTCGGCAATCAATTTGTGGAAACCATGTACTTTAAAAAACCAATCGTATTGACACCATACGAGGTATATAAAAGCGACATCAAACCCTTAGGTTTTGAAATAATCGAGATGCCCGATAGGGTAACAGATGATGTAATAAAGCAAATTAGGCAAACACTAGAAGATCCCGAAAAGAAAGAGAGGGTGGTTGAAAGGAATTTTGAGCTTGGAAAAAAACATTTTTCTTACGAAGTAGTTCAGAAAAAGCTTTTAAAAATTTTTAAAGAAATGAATCTTTTGTGAGCCCTCGTCCGGGATCGAACCGGAGACTTCATTCTTACCAAGAATGCGCTCTGCCAACTGAGCTACGAGGGCATTTGTGATGACAACGTATAATTTTAAACCATTTGACTTTGAAAACCAAGCTATATAAAGTTGTATAATAGGGATGGCCAAAAAACAAAAAAGTACGCTTGGACTTTTGGGAATTCTACTTTTAGTCATAGGTGTTGCTGCCGGAGTTATTCTGGTTATGCAGGTTCAGGATTTCAGAAACAAAGCCAAAGAGTTGGAAAATGAAACTTTTGTCGTATGTCATAAGGAAGAGGGAGGAGACTATTGGAGTTTAATAGAAGTAAAAGAAAGCGAGCTGGAAGAGTATTTGAATCGCGGAGATATACTTGGTGGATGTCCGGTTGAATAATGTAAATTTAAAATAGCTCTTGCAAAAGGTATTTGTAAGGTGATTTAATATATATATGCCTGCGAAAAAGATAATCGTTGCCCTACTTATAATCGTAGTTGCCGTAGGTGGTTTTGTGGCTGGACTTTTTCTATTAAGGGAGCGTCAGGAACTTCGTGAAGAAGCGTCGGTTCCGACCGGCCAGGCCGAAGTTTCTATTACTCCAGAGAGCGGCGACTATGTCGTTGGGGAAACTATCAACGCAAGCATCTATTTTAATCCCGCAAATATCGCAATATCCGGTGTTGCTGTTAGGCTGACTTATCCATTTTCGGGGACCACTCCTGAGGTAAGTGTTGCCGCTATCGAGGTAAACTCCGCACTTTTATCGTCGGGGGATTGGACTTGTCCGATACAAAACTCCAGTTTATCGGGTGGAAATGTTGTTGTTGACATTTCTTGTACAAATACCAGCGCCTTCGGGTTTAGTGCAAACACGGCAACACTTTTGGCAAATTTAAACTTGAGAGTTGATAGAGCACCTTCGGTTTCGCCACTGGTTATTCGTTTTGATCCGGCGGAATCAATTATTACCAGAAAAACCAACAATGAGGACATTCTTCTTATCCCAACATCAACAGGAAGCTATACTGTAGCCGGGGCTACGAATCAGGTAACAGGTAGTCCCACCCCAACTACTCGTGTGACAGGTAGTCCTTCTCCGACAACGAGACTGACGGCTACTCCTACCGGCGCTCTGACACTAACTCCGACTGCCACGACGACAAAGGGCGGGCTTCCTGACGCGGGAGTTTCGTACCCGACTTTTATAGGAGCCGGACTCGGAATACTTGTCATAATAGGAGCAGCGCTATTGGCGCTCTAGTCAAAAAAGATGGCAACAAAGAAAAAGGATTTATCCTTATTACATATCCTTATTGCCTGCGCGATTTTCGCGTTTGTTATCGCGGGGATTATTTTTGTCCGCTAAATTTCATAAAAGCGGTTAAGCGTTGAAAGACCACTTCTTAAGGTTCTTGTTATATTTTCTCCTTTTTATTTCTGGCATGTTCTTTTCTTTTGTCACAAATCCACTGAAAACTGAAATCTCAAAAAACGTTCAGAAACCAGGATATATTTCTTATCCAAGAGAATTTGAAGAAAATGAGGAGATTACCATACTTTCTACCGGTGACGTGATGCTTGGAAGAAAAGTAACTATTGAGTCTTTGGAAAAAAATGATCCTATTTATCCGTTCCGACTGGTAGGGGGGCTACTTAGAGAGGCAGACTTAGTTTTCATCAACCTGGAAAACCCGATAATTAAAGATTGTCCCAAAAGCGAAGTTGGTTTTAAGTTTTGCGCCCCGTCGGAAATGGTTGCTGGACTCACTTATGCCGGAATTGACGTTGCTTCCCTGGCCAATAATCACTCGCAAAACTTTGGCAAGGAAGGTTTGGATGAAACTATAAAGTTTTTAGAAAGCAAAGGAATTTTGGTTACAGGGGTAGGCAAGTTGGTGATTAAAGAGGTTAACGGAACTACCTTTGGATTTTTGGGATATGATAAAGCACAACAAGGGAATCCGAAATTGGAGGATGGCGAAATCGCATTAATTAAAAATTCAGACAGCTTAGTGGACGTACTAATTGTGGGTATGCATTGGGGAGTTGAATATCAAGATAAGGCTTTACCAGGAGTGCGGAGTTTTGCTCATGACTTAGTAAAAAATGGGGCAGACGTAATTATCGGTCATCATCCCCATTGGGTTCAGGACGTGGATTGTTTCAAAGAAGTAACGGGTGCCAATTTGAATACACCCGACCTGCCCGAAAATGCTGCGCATTATGCGTTGCAGGCGGGCGGGTGGTATAGGTTCACACCTCTGGGTAATTCTTGTCCTGCAGGTTCAAAACCGGTTTATTATTCTCTTGGAAATTTTATATTTGACCAGATGTGGAGCGAGGAAACTCGGCAGGGTGCCGTTGCCAAATTAACTTTCAAGGGTGGAAAATTGATTGAACACGAACTGCTGAAGATTTATATGACTAATTGGGCTCAACCTGAGTTTGTGGATAAATAACAATTGATATTGTGCTGGGAGTAGGGTTCGCCGTGCATAGTATAAAATACCTTACTTGCGCGCTTTCGATCGCTATGACCTGCACGAGTGTAACGAGTGCTGGGAGTAGGGTTCGAACCTACGTAGCCCGTTCGGGCGTCAGTTTTACAGACTGATGCGTTTGACCACTCCGCCATCCCAGCAGTGAGCCGACGAGTGGATTCGAACCACTGACTTGCTGTTTACAAAACAGCTACTCTACCGCTGAGTTACGCCGGCACAGGACAAATTATAACAGATTTGAAGCCCTTTTTGAAGCTGGATTTGCTCACAAAGTTGACCCTGCTTTGCCAGGTACCAGACGGTACCTGGCTTTGGAATTCGGATGAAGACTTTTCCCGGATGTTTCCAGGTGGGTAGGCTGCCTCGAAGTCCTTAGAACCCTTCGACTCGCTTTCGCTCGCTCAGGGCTTTCGCCCCTCGACAAGTTTTGCTTATCTTTGGACTCCGTGGAAATCGAGAACTCTGCCCCTAGGCCCTTAATTCATGGGCACCCAAAGTAAGATATCGGTGAGAAAAGACTTTCCCGAATTTCCTCTACAGGGTCAGTTATATTGTAGCAAGTGAGGTCAATACTTTAAATAGCGAGAATTCTCCTTGGTTATCCAAAGTTCAGATTAAATTAGCACCCGGCAAGAGAATTCTCAATATGAAGTCGAAAACAGGCGATATAAGAAGCATCAAAGGAGATCTACCCCCAAGTGTTGGGAAGATTAAGAAAAATAATATCAAAATTCCATACCTTTTTAAGAAAAGGTCAGCCTCATATGCGTCTTTTTCGGGTAGGAATCCCACAAATATTTTTCCCCCATCGAGAGGATGAACAGGAATTAAATTGAAAACGGCTAAGACGACATTAAGAGTTATTAAGGGATAAAAAAGGGAAGCCACAAAAACGGTGGGTAATACAAATCTCAATAATAATGAAAGAATGATCGCAAAAGTTAGATTTGAAGCAGGGCCAGCAAGAGAAATAAGAGCTGAATCTCGGCGGGGATTTTTAAGATTATATGGATCAAATTGGACGGGTTTAGCCCAACCAAAGGGTATTACCGGAAATCCTAGCGCCCTCATAATGACTAAAAACAAGAGCAAAGTTGTGCCGATGGGGTCATAGTGAACAATTGGGTTTAGAGAGAGGCGTCCCATAAGCCTTGCAGTAGGGTCCCCAAGACGGTCACTCATCCAAGCATGAGAGGCTTCGTGAATTGTGATTGCGACAACAAATGCGATTATCCAGCCGATTATTTCCATATGGTCTTTGATAATTGAACGCTTTATTAGTATAATAGACAAGCTTGTAAATGCAAAATAGCTACATGGTTGCATAGCTAAATGGTTATTGTAAACTAAGTGACCGTTAAGCTATTTAACCATTTAACAATTTAACTATCTAACCATGTCATACATTTGCCAAATTTGCGGTAAAAAAACTGTTGTTGGAAGTTCACAGAAGCACAGGAGGGGTGTTGCGGGGAAGCGTTGGAAGAAAAGCGCTCCTTCAACACCACGTTTATTCATGCCCAATCTTCAAAGAGTGTCTTTACGTATCCGTGGCGAAGTTAGGCAGATGCGCATTTGCACAAAATGCCTGAAAAGAATCAAAAAATACGGCGCCATCAGAGAATACAAAAATATTGCGGTCTTGTAATATTTTCCCGATATTTGAACGTAGTCAAAATCGGATGTTGATTAGGTTTGAATATCGGGATTTTGAATAAATTTAATATCGGTATAGCCTTCGAGGAATTGTTTCCAAGTTACAGGTAATTTTCCCTCCAACTGGACGAGATCAGGCACTAGGGTATAGGCTCTAGGCACTGGTTTAGTAGCTTTAGTGGCTGATGATTCAAGATGGGATTTTAAGATTCTCAATCTTTTAATCTCTTTATCTCTTAATATCTTGATATTCGTCCACGCAATCGGCCATGGCTGCATTGCCCTTATATATCTTTCAATGACGCGTGGGGTTGGTTCAATTTCAAAATCTTTGATGAATGGGATATTCCACTTACCTTTAAAGGCCTGGCCTTGCAAGGCGACATTAAGAAATTCCGGCGGAATGAAGGCGTCTTCTTTTTTGACAATTTTTGTATAGGTTGCTTTAGAATGATCTTGATCTCGAAGAGTTATTTTATCCTGAAGATAGGCTGGGATAAGTGTCATTAACACTTCGGCTACCCTTTTGAAAAGTTTTATCCGGAGTGTTTCTACGGTATCGTCTTTCTGAATTACCTCGGTAAACTGTGAGATAATTGGGCCGTGATCCAACAGCTCATCTATTTTAAAAATAGTAACCCCAATTTCTTTTTGACCAGTTATAATTGCTGCTTCAGTTGGCGACGCACCGCGGAATTCAGGTAAAAGTGAAAAATGTACATTGATAATTCCTTTGGGAAAATGTTCAATAACTTCCTTTGAAATAATTTTTCCATAAGATGCTATTAAGCCTAAATCTGCTTGAACTTTGTTTCTAATGAGGTCGTTGCCGTCAAAATAGATTGGTACATTTTTCTTATGCGCCCAGGTATCAACTGGTGAATATTCAAGTTGCTGTTTTCTCCCAACAGGTTTGGGAGTTTGGGTAACAACTGCAGCAATTGGTGATTCCCCAGCTTTAGACTTGAAAGTCTTATGTAAGCTTTCTAAAACCGGGAGCACATAGTTTGGTGTGCCAAAGAAAACTATTTTCATAATGAGATCCTTCGACTTCGCTCAGGATTTCGCTTGTCAAACAAGCTCAACTTCTTCCCACTCTCCGTTAACATACTCATACAATGGTTTTTTTTGTTCAAGTAGACGGTCAACGAAAAGAGTGCCGTTTAAATGATCGATCTCGTGCTGGATAATTTGAGCTTCTATTCCCAAGAAAGTTTCGGTTTTAGGCGTTCCTGATTCGTTGAGATATCTTAGGATGATTTTTTCCTTACGTTTAATCGGGCCGTAGTAGTTAGGAAGCGACAAACAACCCTCCATTATTTTTCGACCTTTGGGAGATTTTTCTTCTTTTTTACTTCTACTGCCTGTTTTTACGACTTCAGGATTAATGATCACCCTGACTGCGCTTTCCGGCTTCATTACAAACACTCGTACATTTTTGCCAATTTGAGGCGCCGCAAGACCGACTCCTTCAGGATCTTTTTGAACGAGTAAAGTTTCTTTCAGGTCACTAATGAGCCCTTTTATTTTTTTGTCGACTCTGACTACCGGTTTTGAAATATTTCTAAGAATCGGATTTTTTGTATTCAAAATTTCTCTAACCATGTTTGGTATTATACAAGAATTATGATGCTAGTGCCGCGAAAAGTTTGATAAATTCGCATCATTCGAATGTCTTTTTAGATTCGCATCGCTTTGTTATTGAAGTTCGTCTAACTCTCTTTTTATATTGGTATCATCTGGAGAAATGTTAGTAAGAATGTAGTTTAGTTCTTCTCTTGCTTTTTCTTTTTCCCCCTTATCAATGTACATAAGAGCTAGGGCATAGTGAGCCTCTTTGTAATTCGGTTTCATTTCAATAGTTTTTTGGATCGTTTCCGACGCTTTTTCATAATCGCCAGTACGAAGGTAGGCTACTCCCAGATTGTAAAAAAGCTTTGCCTCGGTTGGAGCAAGTTTTACGGCCTCTATTAGGGTGTCACGCGCGTTGATTAAAAAGATCGGATTAGTAATTGACAATCTGATAAACATATTGGCTCTATCCCTTTTTAAGGTGATATTATGAGGTGATAGGCCCGCCGCAGTGTCAGACTCCTTAAATGCTATTTCGGCGAATTTTTTTGCGAAGTCGACATTACCTTCCTCGGAAGCTATAAGTGCTAAAGTTGCCGTGACGTCGGCCAGCTCGCCATGGTATATGCTTTCGTTCGGAGAAAGTTTTGCAGCCGCAGTCAGCGTAGACTG
>CAYSZS010000013.1:21941-26146 GCA_964435575.1 uncultured Gammaproteobacteria bacterium
AAGCCGAAGAAGTTGGTTACTAGGATGGAAACATAACCAGAAAGTAGTGCAATGCTTAGATTGAATTTTAAATATTTGACGAAGAGTAGAAGCGTGCTCACAATAAGTGTCAAATACGAAAGTAGCCCGACTGTTCCGGTTGTTGCTGCAAAATTCAAATATTCGTTATGAGCTTTGTTATAAAGGAAATCCCATTCTGAAACCAAATTATGTTCAACCGGTCGATAGTTGTAATAAGAAAAAGCAAATGTTTCGACTCCAGTTCCTAATATCGGATAGTGTTTCCAGATTTCAACCGCTCCTTTCCAGACGATTTTTCTAATTTCTGCGGAAGACGAACCGCCAACCTCGAGCGCAGGACCAGGGAGAGTGATTTGTGATTGGTTATTAGTGATTAGTTTATCATTATTTACAAGTTCCATAAGATTTGGAGTCCATGGGGTGCCAACAGAGAAGGCAATTGTAATGGTCGTAAGTAAGACAATTAAGAAATAATTTACGATCAACTTTTTTGCACCGGTCGTGTGAATTTTGTTGAAGCTAGAAAGTAAGAAAGAAAACGCCCAGAATAAAAGAAATGCTAAAGCGAAAGCTAAAATTCCTGATCGAGACTTGGTATAAAGTAAAGTTATGAAGAAGATGGAAGAAAGTAATATCCATAGCAACTTGTTTAGTAATTTGTAATTTGAAATTTGTTTGGAATTTGGGATTTGGGATTTTGGATTTAAAGCGAGAGCCCACGTTAGTGGAATTATGGCAACTATCCAGGCCGCAAGCCAGTTGGGCTGTCCTAAGGTTGCATAAACTCTGGATTGAACATCCTGGACCCAGCAGGAAACGTCGAATGTGCCAAATTCCGGAACTAGAAGGCAGCTAAAGGAATGACCGAAATGTTCAAATATCGCCCAAATACTTACTAAAAACGTACTTATGAAAAGAATTCTTATTGATTTTACTACCGTGTTATAGCGCATGTTTGAAACAAATGCCCAATAAAGTAAAGAGTAAGAGTAAGAGGAAATTAAACCTCCATGAAAACGGGAGTAATAACCAAGAAGAGAAGTCCTGGCATCTATAGAAATTAGGGTGCTAAGAGTTTGAGAGGTTAAGAAAATTAATAGAGGAATGTCCAATATTGTGCGACGAAAAACTATCTTTTTCTCAAGAATCATTCGTATAAACCAAAAACACACGATTACTACAGTTAATGCATAAGTAAGAACCATTTTGTTAAATTCAAAAAGTTCCGAAGTTTGGGGATGAAATACTAAGGGAATGCTAAAGAAAGCCAGATAAAAGATAATAGCAATATAATTTTTTGTTTTTTCGAGCATGTCTTATCTAATTTACAACAAAAATAGTATCTTTTAAACGAGGTTTTTAGTGTTGGGGTTTGCAACTTTTAAGCAAAAAGTTATACTGCGGTAAGATATGAAGATTTCCACGAAACTTAAAAATGTAGGCGGCATTCTGCCTTCGTTACACATAAATAGAATTTTTGGCATCTTTTCTCATGACGTTGGTATAGATTTGGGAACGGCAAATACGCTTGTTTGGGTAAGGGGTAAAGGAATTGTTATAAGAGAGCCCTCCGCTATCGCCAGACACAAAAAAACGAAGGAGATACTGGCAATTGGGACGAGCGCTAAGAAAATGTTGGGTCGCACTCCCTCAACCATAGAAACGGTTAGGCCTTTGCGGGATGGGGTGATAGCCGATTTTGACGCAACCGCCGCCATGCTTTCCCACTATATAAAGCGTGTTCACGAGTCCGGAGGTATTATCCCAAGGATTCCCAGGCCACGGGTCGTCATTGGGATCCCGTCTGGAGTCACGGAGGTTGAAAGGCGAGCCGTTGCTGACGCTGCGGTAACCTCTGGGGCGCGGGAGGCACACCTGATTGAGGAACCCATGGCTGCTGCAATAGGTGCAGAGTTGCCGATTGAAAAACCCGAAGGCGTTTTTATTATCGATATTGGAGGAGGAACTTCCGAAATGGCCGTAATTTCCTTGGGAGGAAGCGTGGTTGGGCGTTCAATAAGAATAGCGGGGGACGAGATGAATGAAGCAATAATGAACTACGTTAGACTTAAGTATTCGCTTTTATTGGGAGAGCCCACCGCAGAAGAAGTGAAAATATCAATTGGAAGCGCGAAACCCACAAAAGAGGAAAAATATTTTGTAGTTCGGGGGCGTGATTTGGAAGTAGGTTTACCGAAATCAATAAAACTTTCAAGTAGTGAAATAAGAGAAGCATTAGCGCCGGTGGTTCAGGAAATCGTTGGCAACATCGTAGAAACTTTGGAAGAGACGCCGCCTGAGCTTGTTTCTGATATTATGGAAAGGGGAATTGTCATGGCCGGCGGTGGATCTCTTTTACCTGGAATTGATGAGTTTATAGCCGAGGCGACCAAAATGCCTACCTATATAGCAGATGACCCTCTAACTTGCGTAGTAAGAGGATGTGGAAAGATTTTAGAGGACATTTCACTTCTTAAGAGAATAAGAATGACAAAAGGTTTGTAAATTGACCTAAACCTTTTGTTACTTGGAGCTTAGGGATTATTTAGAATAATTAGGTTAATTAGAGTAATTAGTAATTTTTCTATGCAGACACTGTCTTCAACAAAGGTTCAAAGTTGGCTGGTTTGGTTTTTACGAGGGATGTTAATCTTGGGATTTCTGGTGCTTTTTGGAAGACTTATAGATTTGCAGATAATCCGGGGAAGGTACTTTAGGGCCCTGGCCGAAGAAAATAGAATAAGAAGGGTTACAATTACCGCTCCTCGAGGGAAAATTCTGGCCCGGGGTGGGGAAACCTTAGTCGACAACAAAGAAATAAAAATGAAGCTAATTT
The DNA here is from genome assembly GCA_964435575.1 of uncultured Gammaproteobacteria bacterium. Classification (GTDB taxonomy): domain Bacteria; phylum Patescibacteriota; class Microgenomatia; order UBA8517; family UBA8517; genus GWB1-39-12. The sequence goes on from CAYSZS010000013.1 coordinate 24,799, forward strand.
TTGACGAAGCCGAGGGTGTCAAGAAAGAAGAAATCGAAGAGGAGGGTTCGCAAGAAATAATTTCCGAGTGGGTGAGAAACTATTCATTGGGAAGCGATTTTGCTCACCTATCTGGTTATTTAGGGGAAGTATCAGGTGAGGAATTAGGAAAAGTTACAGCCGAGTGTCAGGAAAAAGGTCCTTTACGCATAAAAACTAAAGTCGGAAGAAGCGGTCTTGAAGAAGCGTATAACTGTACTCTTTCTGGATATGATGGAGAAGAATTAGTCGAAGTTGATGCGATGGGCCGAATGGTTAGAATTTTGGGAAAAATAAAGCCGAATCCGGGAGACGATTTGAAAACTACAGTCGATTTTGGATTGCAAAAGAGAATTTCCGAACTCATGGACGGTAAAAAGGGAAGCATAATTGTAACCGACACAAATGGAGAAGTTTTCGGGCTTTATTCTTCACCCTCCTATGACCCCAACATATTTGTAAATGAAAAGTCAGAAGACATTGAGAATATTCTTCAGGATGAAAATTTACCTTTATTTAATAGAAGTATCGGCGGCATGTTTCATCCAGGCTCCGTTTTTAAACCGATCGTTGCAATAGCTGCTCTTGAAGAGGGTAAAATTGATAAGGATTTTACCTTTGAAGATACCGGAGTCATAACCATTAAAACCTTATACGGCACTTTTTCCTATACCAACTGGTTTTTTAACCAGTACGGTGGAAAAGAGGGTAAGATAGGACTTACGCGAGCCATTGCAAGGTCAACCGACACCTTTTTTTATAAGCTTGGGGAAATCGTTGGCGTTGAGAAAATTGATGAATGGGCTCATAAATTTTCTCTTGATGAAAAAACGGGCATCGACATTCCGGGAGAAGTCGTCGGTTTGGTTCCCTCTCCGGAGTGGAAAATGAAGAATAAGGGCGAGCGCTGGTTTTTGGGAAACACGTATCATTTGAGCATTGGACAGGGAGATTTGGCCCTGACGCCAATAGGGATTAATACCGCAATCGCATCAATTGCAAATGGTGGGGAATTATGTACCCCGCATTTATTGAGCGTTGGATTGGTGTCAGGGAATGACAAATGCAAAGACTTGGGGATCAAGAAAGAAAATATTGATTTAGTTAAGGAGGGAATGAGACAGGCGTGTAGTGCTGGCGGAACGGGCTTTACTTTTTTTGATTTTAAAGAAAAAGCCGGAATTGATGTTGGTTGTAAAACTGGAACCGCTGAAGTTGAGAATAATGAAAATCCTCACGCCTGGTTTGTTGCATTTGCGGGAGTAGAAAATCCAGAAATTGTGGTTACAGTACTGGTTGAAAACGGCGGCGAGGGCTCTAGAATCGCAGG
>CAYSZS010000013.1:26246-34219 GCA_964435575.1 uncultured Gammaproteobacteria bacterium
AAATTGTGGTTACAGTACTGGTTGAAAACGGCGGCGAGGGCTCTAGAATCGCAGGCCCGATTGCGAGGGAAATATTCGACTATTGGTTTAAAGTGTCGAATGAATTTTCTAATATAACAGAGTGATTTTAAAACCAGGCTGGAATTCCAAATCCTAATTTCTAAATTCTAAACAAATTTTAATTTCCAAATTCAAATGTTTCAAACCGCTCAGAGCATTGTAATATTGAATTTTGAGTTTATTTAGGATTTCGGATTTAGAGTTTAGGATTTCTGATTCGGTATATGACTGACCGCGAATACTTAGCCGCCCTAACCTCATTCACCCCCTTCGGTCCCGCCAGGATAAAACTTCTTAGTGAATATTTTGGTAGCGCTAAGGAGGCTTGGGGGGTAAGCGGAAAAGAACTGGTTGAGATAGGTATGCGGCAAGAGTTGGTTGGCAAGTTTTTAGATTATAGAGATAGTTTCAACTTTAAAAATTACTTTAATAGATTAAAGGAGCGTAAGATTGATTTTATAACAATTAAGGATGATGATTATCCTGAAAACTTGAAGGGACTAACGGATGCACCTCGAGTTTTATATGTAAGAGGAAAAATTTCTAAAAACGACGTAAACGCTATTGCAATTGTTGGAAGCAGAAAAATGACTTCCTACGGCCGTGAGGTAACAGAGAGGATATCGAGCGAACTCGCCGGTTACGGCATAACCATAGTTTCCGGGCTTGCGTTTGGAGTGGACTTGGCAGCTCATAAATCCGCATTAGAGGTGGGTGGACGCTGCATAGCAGTTTTGGCTTCAGGTGTGGATACGATTACTCCGCGTTCTAATGCATGGCTGGGACTAAAAATTATAAGTTCAGGTGGAGCAATAGTTTCTGAATTTCCCCCTGGAGTTGAAGCGCAGAGACATTTTTTCCCTTTTAGAAACAGAATTATTTCAGGACTAAGTAAAGCCGTTATCGTCGTTGAAGGAATGATAAAAAGCGGGACTATTCATACCGCAAAACACGCGGGAGAACAAGGTAGAACCGTTTTTGCTGTTCCCGGTCAAATCACGTCTCCCATGTCGGAAGCCTCTCATTATCTGATTAAAAACGGAGCAAAGATGGTTACCTCTGTCAATGACATTTTGGAAGAGTTGGATCTTGAGCTCAAGGTTGATAAAGACGCGGTCGAGAAAATAATGCCTTCCGACAATTTAGAGAAAAAATTAATAGATATTTTAGCTCAGGAACAGTTACATATTGACGAAATTGGTAGAATATCGGGGTTGAAAGTTTCTGAAGTTTCAGGGAAACTTACTGTTATGGAATTAAAAGGTATGGTTCGGAATTTGGGGGGTGGTATATTCAAAAAGATTTAATCAAATAATTGATATGTAAATATAGTTGTTAATATAATGCTAATCTACGAATTTATGCGAATGCTACGAATAAATGCAAATAATAATTATTACAACACTATTAACTAAATCCCAAACCATTTGTATATATTAGAATGCATTGGCATTATTCGAATTTATTAGCATCATTTATATGAATTTGATAATCGTAGAAAGTCCAACCAAAGCTCGTACTTTGTCCCGTTTTCTCGGGAATGATTATTCAGTGGAAGCGACGATGGGGCATATAAAGGATCTTCCCAAAAGCGAGTTGGCGGTTGATATTGAAAAGAATTTTGAACCAAAATATGTGATTGTTGACAAGAAAAAAGACAGTATTAAAAAAATAAATGATGCAGCAGGCAAAGCCAAAGAGATATACATAGCAACTGACCCGGATAGAGAAGGAGAAGCCATAGCCCAGCACGTAAAAGAGATATTAAGTGATAAGCAAAGCTTAAGATCTAAAGATCAAAAAGATATTAAGATATTAAGTAGAAAAGATAAAAAGCACTCAACATATCAAAATCCAAATATCCCAATATCCAGAATTGTTTTTCATGAGATAACAAAAGAAGCTGTCGAGGAAGCAATAAGTCACCCTGGAAAGATCAACAAAAACCTAGTTGACGCTCAAATTGCCAGGCGGGTTTTGGACAGGCTGGTAGGTTATAAATTATCACCGCTTTTATGGAAAAAAGTTCGTCGGGGTTTGTCTGCCGGACGAGTACAATCGGTCACGGTACGTTTGATTGTGGAGAGAGAAAGGGAAATTGAAGCTTTTAAGCCGGAGGAATATTGGGAAATTTATACGGAGGTATCAAAAGTATCAAGAGTACCAAAAGTATCAGAAGCTTTAGATAATTTCGTTGTAAAGTTAATAAAACTAGACGACAAGAAAGCGGAGGTAAGGAATAAAGAGCAAGCTGATAAGATTGTTTCCGAATTAGAAAAATCCGACTACAAAGTCTTGGATGTCAGGAAAAAAGAAGTTAGAAAAAATCCCTACCCTCCTTTTACAACTTCAACGATGACTCAAGCGGGTGCAAGATTATTCGGTTGGTCTGCAAAAAGAACGATGAGTATTGCCCAAAGACTTTATGAAGAGGGGCTAATTACATATCACAGAACGGATTCGGTGAATTTGGCCGCAGCCGCCGTAGCAAGGGCTCGAGAATATATAGGCAAGACATATGGTGCGAAATATTTGCCCGAGAAACCAAGGTTTTTTAAAAGAACTTCCAAACTTGCACAAGAGGCTCATGAAGCAATACGGCCGACTGACGTTTACCGTGTGGCTAGTGGACAGGGGTCGGTCAATGGTGGGTTAGCAGGTGAACACCAAAAACTTTACGACTTAATTTGGAAGCGGTTTGTTGCGTGTCAGATGGCAGCTTGTGTTTTTGACGAAACAGTGATAGATGTGGAGGCCAAAGGCCGACATCCTGAGCGAGCATCGCGAGCCGAAGGATCTAATTACTACCTGCTTCGTGCCAGTGGGCAAGTATTAAAGTTTGACGGTTGGAGGAAGGTCATTCCTTTAGGTAAAGAAGCCGCCGGCCCAGGAGGGCCTCTGGCCCGGAGGGAAGAGCCGGAATTGCCTTTGGTTGAAAAGGACGAAACACTCGACTTGATAAAAGTACTTTCCGAACAAAAATTCACCCAGCCGCCGGCACGTTACAACGAAGCATCGTTAATTAAAACTTTGGAAAAACTGGGAATCGGCAGGCCTTCAACTTATGCTCCGATAATAACAACAATACAGGTAAGAAACTATGTTGAAAAAGAGGAGGGAAAATTTTTACCAACTTCCATAGGAATAGCAGTTAACGACTTTTTGGTTACTAATTTCTCGGATATAGATGACTATCCATTTACTGCAGAGATGGAAAATGGACTTGATAATGTAGCCCAAGGCAAATTGGAGTGGCAGAAAATGATGAAGGAGTTCTATGCTCCTTTTGAGAAAAAATTAGTTGATGTCGAAAAGAATGCAAAAAGAGTGAAAATTGAAGCCGAGAAACTTGGCAGGAAATGTCCAACCTGCGAGAAGGGGGGAAGAGTGGGAGATAAACAAGGGGAACTTGTAATAAGAACCGGACGCTTCGGCAAATTTATTTCCTGCTCACTTTTCCCGGAATGCAAACATACTGAAAAATATATAGAAAAGCTTGGCATGAAATGCCCGAAGTGCGGTACGGGTGATGTGATAATTAAAAATACTAAAACCGGGAGAAAATTCTTCGGCTGCTCCAGATATCCTGATTGTAAATGGGCCAGCTGGCGTAAACCAGGGGCGGAAAAAGAGAAGAAAGAAATTTAATTCTGATTTGTCTTTGAAGAAGAATGACTAGCGTTAAGGATAGTCAGGCCAACAACCTTTCCCTTTCGAGACCTCGTTATAATACCTCTTTCTTCTTTTGAATTATCGGCTTTTTCCGGTTTATCGAAGTTAATGTATAAAACGTCGGCTTCTATATCATAATCGACCCACAACCTCTTTTTACCTATTAGTGAAAGGTTGATAAGATCATCAACTGCTTTTTTTGTAGAGTTAATTATTTTTTGTTCCATGTTGCTTTGTTCCTAGAGATTGACTCTCCAATAATCATTGACTTAATGATAACATCTTATACGATGCCGATTGGTCCAAAAATATTATTAAAGCTGGAAAAAGAGAAAAAACTGGTTTAAAATCTTTCGGAAAGGTTATTTTTCTAGCTCTTTTCTCTCTTTAGGTAAGTTGCGATTATGTGCTTTTTCGTCTGTATATTTTTCAGGGTATCGGGCTTTTAGTTTTTTAATATTCTTGTCCCAAACTTCCTCAAAGCTAGTTCCTAAGTCATCTGTTAATATAGCGATATACCACATTAAATCTCCCAATTCTTCTATTAAATTTGTTTTATCTAGGTCTCTGCCATAAATCTTGGCTTTTTTAATTGCATCCATTAGCTCTCCTGATTCGGTTGCTATTCCCATTGCGGCGTGTTCAATTCGAGGAGTTACATTACCTGTTTTTTTAAATCTGTACTTTTCAGTTTCTGTTCTTTTAGCTTGTTGAATGTACTTTGAGGGTTTCATGCTTGAATGATAAAGAAGTTTATTGTACATGTAAATAACTGTATAAATAAAGGTAATAAAGACTGGAATATAAATCCACCCGTCGGGTGGTCTAAACCCGCATTTTATTGTTTTTTGTACTTCTCAACCTCATTATTTTTAAAAACTACCTGTATCTTGGCTTTTTTAAACATTTCCTCTGATTCTTTACCAGTATGATACTTCATTGCACAAACAATTTTGTTTATTCCCGCGTTGATAAGTAGCATTGCACATACCCTGCATGGAGTCATTTTTACGTACACAGTAGCTCCTTCAATGCTGACACCATTTCTTGCGGCCTGGACAATAGCATTTTGCTCTGCATGTACAGTCCGCACACAATGTTGAGTTACGGTACCATCCTCGTGGGTTATTTTTTTTATTTGATGTCCGACATCATCGCAGTGGGGAAATCCTTTTGGTGACGCAACATAACCCGCTGCCAGTAATTGATGATCTTTGACGATTACCGTACCTGCCCTGCCTCTGTCACAAGTTCCTCTTTGGGCGATGGCTTCCGCAACGCTTAAAAAGTATTCATCCCACGATGGCCGCTTGAATTTTGGTTTACTCGGTAATTTATTTCTTTTGGATTTCATTATAAACATCCTTAATCTGTTTTTTGAAAAATAGCATATCTTTTGTGTTGAGTATAGTGTAATCTGCCATAGCAATTGGACCTCCTTTGTCCAAATTTTCAATTTCTGAATAGTCTCTTGATTTTGCTTCTTCTTTGCTAAAAGGTCTGAATCTCAAGTCAGTATCACCTTTCGGCATAATCCGAGAAGAAATTCTTTGGTATCTAAATTGAGGTGGAGCATAGATTGCTATTAAATACATATTTCCCCCAAATTTTTCTTTTAAGAATTTGTATTCTGCCCAACTGTAAAGACCATCGGCAATGACATTTCCGCTTTTTAATAATTTTCTGAATTTTTGATAGTTCAATATCGCGAAAGCTGCCATACCATGCTTTTTTCTAATCTCTTCCCGGATTTTTCGCTCATTTGCTTCATTTGGTTCCAGTTTTCTTTTCTTAACTTCATCAAGAGTTATTTGTCCGAAACGTACAAATTGATAACTCTTACCGACAAAGTAATCCGCAACTACGCTTTTTCCAGAGCCAGGCATACCGGTAATACAGACAAACTTATTCATTTATTATTCTCTATTGATTCGCAATAAGGTCAAAAACTCGTAGCGATAGGGATTTTTTTCATCGGCTTTATATCGATTTCTTGAAATTACTTTCCACTGTTTTTCGTCAAAACTCGGAAAAAACACGTCTCCGTCAATTTTTACAATCACTTTTGTCATATAAATCCTGTCCGCTTTTGGCAGCGCTTCTTTGAAGATTTCCGCTCCTCCGATTACAAAGGCTTCTTTCTCTCCCGATTTCTCGGCCAACCGATAGGCGTTGTCCAATGAATTCACAACAACAACACCTTCCTTTATATAATCGGGATTTCTTGTGACAAGTATATTTGTTCTTCCCGGCAAAACTTTCCCAATTGATTCATGGGTCTTTCTGCCCATGATTGTATGGTGTCCCAAAGTCAATTCCTTAAACCGTTTCAGGTCGGCGGGTAGATACCAGGGGAGTTTATTGTTAGCACCGATCACATTATTTTCGGAAACTGCGACAACAATTGATACTTTCATACAGAAATTTGGGCTTTTATAGGTGGGTGGGATTTATAACCTACTAGTTCAAGATCTTCGAACTTAAATTTAGAGATTGATTTGACCTTCGGATTTATTTTCATTTTCGGTAGCTTAAGCGGTTTTCTTTTTAGTTGTTCTTTAGCTTGTTCAATGTGGTTTAAATATAAATGTGTATCCCCTAAAGCTAGGATCAGTTCGCCCCGGTTATATCCGGTAACATGTGCGATCATCATTGTTAATAGTCCATAACTTGCAATATTAAAAGGTAATCCCAGAAAAGTATCTACCGAACGCTGATACATCATACAAGATAATTTTCCCTGCGTAACTTGAAATTGGTACATTAAATGGCAAGGCGGGAGAGCCATTTTATTGATAAGTGGTGCGTTCCATGAATTTACAATAAGGCGCCTACTTCCAGGATTTTTCTTTATTTCTTCTATGACCCAAGAAAGCTGGTCTACTCCGTTAAAATTTCTCCATTGAACTCCATAAAAAGGTCCACAATCACCATATCTTTTTGCAAAATTATTATTGTTTGTAATTTTTTTTATAAATTTTTCTTTTTCCTCATTCCATTTATCAGAGTAGGTTGGGATTTTCTTATCTAAACCATTTTTACTTAAATATTGTTGGTATGGCCACTCATCCCAAATATGAACACCGTTTTTAACAAGATAGCGGATGTTTGAATCACCTTTAATAAACCACAATAGTTCGTGAATTATTCCCTTGGCGAACACTTTTTTAGTAGTCAGAAGAGGGAATCCATCTGATAAATCAAAGCGAAGCATGCGGCCAAAAACTTTAATCGTTCCGGTTCCCGTTCTTTCTTTTTTTTCAACAACTCCGTTATCTAAGATATCTTGAAGCAAATTAAGATATTGGATCATTTTGTACTCTTGTAAGAATAGCTAAATATTTGTAGTATGTCTAGAGAAAAAGTAAATGCAAAGAGGAAAATTTATTGTTTTTGAAGGACTCGATGGGAGTGGTATTTCGACCCAAGTGGATCGACTAGTTACGCATCTACGTGCAAAGAGGCTTAAAGTTTTTTCGTCCAAAGAACCAACAGACAATGTTATCGGAGGATTAATAAGAGGAGCTTTGACCGGCGTATATGAAATACCCGGAACGTCTCTACAACTTTTGTTTTCGGCTGATAGAGGACATCATTTGGCGAGAGTTATTGAGCCACTTCTTAAGAATGGGAACGTTGTAATATGCGACAGATATATTTGGAGCACCATAGCTTTCGGATCAACTAACCTGGACAAGAATTGGTTATTGTCGTTACAGAAATACTTCAGGGTTCCCGATCTCACAATTATCTTAAAAGTGAATCCCAAAGAATGCATAAGGAGAATTTCGGAGAATAGATATAATTATGAGTTATTTGAGAAAGAGAAAGAGTTAAAGTCAGTCTGGAAAACGTATTTATGGTTGTCGAAAAAATTCCCGAAGAAGATAAAAATAGTTAATGGAGAAGGAACAGTCGATCAGGTTTTTGAAAGAGTTAAGAAGTTAACGAGTACGGTTTTAAAAGAAAGAAATTAAGGGAATCTTGGAAGATTTACTTTCTATAAACAATAAACAACTTTATTTGATGTCTTAAGTTTCTTCAAAGATGATTTTGATCTTAAAATGACATAACTGACACGCATATGCGTGTCGAGTTTGTAATATTGAGGTATTAAAAAGGTAGACGGTGCGGGTCGAGACTTTGATAGCAATTCTGCCGGGAAATTAATGTAACTTGACAAAGTTAATGTAAATTGATAAATTTAATGTATGTATATAGTTTCCATTACATCACAAGGA
>CAYSZS010000014.1:0-14981 GCA_964435575.1 uncultured Gammaproteobacteria bacterium
TCAGACTCTACCGCTATCCGCTAACCTTAAAACAAGTTATAGACAGATATAACCAGGGAGCAGTTATGTTCGGCCCTAATACCGGCCCTTAATTTCTCTTAAATTCTCCTAAAATCTCTAAAAGTTAAGAGAAACTGGGAGGAAATAAGAGAATCTAAGTTTATGCCAAAACCCAAACCAATATCACAACAACTAGCCGAAAAAACGTTTAAGGAATTAGGGATTAATCCGACAACCGGGAAACCCCTAAAGTCTCCCAATATCTCTTATAAATCTCTTAACGCCTCCTCTAGGAGACATCTAGAAGAAGCTAGGAGGCTGGCTCCTTTTAGAATTAAAGCCCTTGAAAAAACCAGGCGCCAGTCCCCCCGCGGCAAAGCATACCTTTATTCCGCCGTCTACCGCAATGCCTACGTCCTTCGCTTACTGGGTAAAAAATTCACCTCCACACTGGATCCGATAAAGTACCGCTATCTTATTTCTCAAATAGACTCAGAATTAAGATCTGTTGTCGCCAATATCCGTGAAGGCTACCTTCGTCCCACCAGCTCCGAACTTTCAACCTTTCTCGGCTATTCCCAAGGCTCCCTCGAAGAATTCCGGGGAGACGTAATTGATGCTAAAGACGATGGGCTGCTTCCAAGCAGGCTGGGCAGCGACCTTGCTAGTATTGGAATTTTATTAAAACCTCCTAAATCCTCCTACGATCCCCTAGGAGAACTTAAGAGAATCATTAGAGAAGTTAAGAGCTCCGATTTAACCTACGAAATCCTAATCGAGCTTATCAACAAAACCGACTGGCTTCTAAAACGTGCAGTCGAAGGAATTGACGAAAAAATAATATCTGACGAGAAGAAAAAACTAAATGACAATCTGAAAAGTCATTGGAGGAAAGAGTGGTAATTATGGAATCTAAACACATAAAGTCTCTTAATTTTCTCCTAAATTCTCCTAACCACCTCTTAAGAGGCCTTAGGAGATTCCCTAGGAGAACCTTTAACTGGCTAACTGCCACTCGCCTTAGGAAGGTTTTATCCTCTATCCTTGCTATATTAATAGTACTAACCTCCATCCGCTTTGCCTTCTTCAAACCGACCGAAGTTCATGCGGCTGATGTTTTTATTAAATTCGACGAAGGCTACGGGACAACAAGCGCGGTTAATGACACAAATGGAACTGTTTCCGCAGGAAGTATCACCAATGCCGTTTGGAGGACAGAAGATCTTTGCAAATCCGGCAAATGCCTCTTCTTTGACGGAACGGGAGATTATGTATCATTCGGCGATAATGCCAACCTGGACATGGCCGCAAGCGACACCGTGACAATCGAGCTTTGGTTCAGGACATCCGATATAACAAGCGGCAACCGATCCCTTATCAGTAAATATGAAACCGCGGGCGGTGACGGCGGATACCGCATCTATATGAACTCATCCGGCCAAATCGTCTTCGGAATAGACAGCAATAACACAGGCTTTCCCGAGTACTCCGTCACCAGTGCATCAGCATACGACGACAATAAATGGCACCATGTTGGTGCTGTTAAAAGCGGGACTTCATCAATGACCCTTTATATTAACGCGCAATCTGTCGGAACAACTTCAATTGTCTCGACAGCAGCGGACAATGGAGATTCCTTTTTTATCGGGCGTTTTGAAAGTGATACAGCTCAAGATTGGCTCGGATTTATCGACGAAGTCAAGGTTTTAAGAACCGCAAGATCGGCAACCGAGGTCAAAGCGGATTTCACCGGCGAAACCTCCTCCCGAGGTACCTCTGCCTACTTCAACCCCGACCAAGATTATATTTCCGATGGCCTAGTCGCATACTGGAAGATGGAAGATTCAGCTACACCCACAACCGATTCCTCCGGAAACGGTAATTCTGCGACTTGGACCGGTAACGCAACCCGAGCAATTGGTCGATTTGGTTTCGGAACTCTCCTCGATGGAACCGGAGACTATTTAAGTGTTTCCGATTCAACTTCACTATCTCCAACGGCAGAATTGACCGTTTCCGCAATAGCAAGCCCTTCCGCTTCAATTGCAACCAAAGCATTAGTTGTAAAAGATACAAGCTACAGAATGGTAACCGACGGGTCTGGCAATCCTCTTTGTCAAATTCATGATGGTACATCCTGGCAAACCGCCGCGGGCTCCTCGGTTGCCTTATCCCTATTAACATGGCAAACGGTCAACTGCGTTTATAACGGAAGTCAAACCCAAGTTTATGTAAATGGAAGCCTGAGAGGAAGCAGCACAGTAACAGTATCGATATCCGACAATGCTAACGCGCTTAGAATTGGTAGTGATGCAGGTGGAACTTACGGAGATTTCAACGGCAATATTGACGATATTCGTATCTATCGCCGCGCTTTCTCACCTTCTGAAATTCAAAATCTTTACAACTGGGCTCCGGGTCCGGTCGGCTACTGGAAACTGGATGAGGGAACGGGAACCAGTGCTTATGACTCAAGTAGTAACGGAAATACCGCAACCCTCACCGGCTCCGGCATTAACTGGACTCCAGGCAAATTCGGAAGCGGATTGTCTTTTCCAGGCACAAACGGCTCAAACTACTATGACGCTGGAAGCGGCAATTCCATCGACGATATCTTTGACGGCGGCGGCACAATTTCCGGTTGGTTTTACATCAGAGGTTCGGGTGATAGCGTCATCCCTTACTTTTTCGACAAACAAAGTCTTGGGAATGGCTGGTACATTGGCTACTCTGTCTCGGGGAATAACGCCCGGCCTTTCCTGAATATGCAATTTAGTAGCGCTGACGGCGAATGGAGATTCAATAATTACGAAATGCCCTTAAATAGCTGGAACCATTTGTCCGTCACGTATAATAACAGTTCAACATCCAATGATGCAGTTTTTTATTTAAATGGTACCCCAGTGGCGGTTTTTGAAGCCTTTACACCCGGCGGAACCAGAAACTCGGATTCTTCTTTAAGCCTAGCATTAGGAAATAACCAAAGCAACGGGCTTAACCCCGCCTATGCTTATTTTGACGATCTTCGCCTCTACAACTATACCCGCACCACCTCCCAAATCGTCGAGGACATGAATGCAGGGCATCCGGCCGGAGGTTCTCCTGTAGCATCCCCGATTATCTATTGGAAGCTCGATGATCTGCAGGGCAATGCTAAAAATTCTGGGTCGGGAGGTTCTTCTTTGGACGGAACGGTATCCAGTGTCGAATGGTCGCCCCCAGATTTAGCCTGTAAGATAAATGGTTGTGCCTTTCTTAGCAGTGGCCTCGACTATATAAGTGCCGGCGACCCAGGTTTTTTCGATTCCTTGACTCAAATGACAATCTCCCTATGGTTGCGTCCGGATTCACTTGCTACTGGCAAAAGTATCGTATCAAAAACTAATCTGGATGCAGCAACCCAAAACACTTTCAATGTCGCAACCGACAGTTCAAATTCGGACGAAATACGGGTTTATATCGCAAGCTCTCTTTCTGACTTATCCAACTATTTCACAACCAGCAATTTCGATTTGACTGCAAACACCCTTACTCACTTAGCCGTTGTCTATGACGGCTCTTTATCCGCAGGTGAAAGGGTCAAGGTATACAAAAACGGTGTCAGAATGGCAGGAAGTGTCACCGGAACCATAAACACTTCTTTAACAAGCAGTTCAAGTAATCTTAAAATGGGAGATACTGACCGTAGTATTAATACAGGATTATTAGGACGCTATGACGAGTTTAAAATCTATAATTTTGCTCTTTCCGATCCCGAGCGTTTAATTGATTTCAATGCGGGTTCAGCCACATCTTTGGGTGGAGTTCTGGGACTCCAAAATGCAGAGGGTTTGGGAACCAACACTCAAAGAGCCGGATATTGGAAAATAGATGAAAACACAGGTACCACAAATGTCTACGACTACTCGGGGCTTGAAAGAACCATGACTATGACCAATTTTAATAGTTCTGACTGGGTACCCGGAAAATTCGGAACATCTCTTAATTTCGACGGCTCAAGCAAATATTTAAACCGCGCAAGCGTCGTCTTGACTTCGCAAAACAGCATCAGCTTCACAGCTTGGGTTAAGCCGGATAACACAAATACTGGTACAATCTATATGCAGGGTACAACCGGCGCCAATTTCCCGTATCGGGCAATAAATTACGAATCGGGAGCCATAAGGTTTAGATCAACAAACGATGCTGGTACCGTCCAGGATGCAGTTGATGCGTCAACCGGAACCCTCACTGTCGGAGCCTGGAATTTTATTGCGGTTGTCAAAGGCAGCACTACTATAGCCTATTACGTCAATGGCATAAAAAGTACAACTACAGTTGCCAATTCCGGCACTTATGCCAACGAGGCGCATAGCTCGATTGGAGTTTTAAGAAGAAGTTCAAATACCCAGTATTTTGACGGCGTAGTTGACGAAATTCAACTTTTTAGTAAAAGTGTAAATGATTTGGAAGCTGCGTATCTTCTCGATCGAGCAGGCCCCGTACTTTGGTATAAGCTTGACGAGTGTTCGGGTCCAACAATTAATAATTCGGCGCCGATTTCATCCGGAGGCGATGCCGGTCTTGACGGGACTGCAACAGCCAATACAGGAAATAATGTCGGCACCTGCGGGGGTACCGCCGGTGACATGTGGGCTGACGGAGCAACGGGTAAATGGAATGCGTCATTAGCTTTCGACGGAACAGATGATTATGTCGAAACTGCCGATAACGATCAACTGGATTTTGATGATGCAGTAGACTTTACTCTCGAAGCCTGGATAAATCGCGACTCGTTCGCAAATGACCACACCGTAATTGCCAAAAAGACAGATCAGTCTAACTCAACGGATGGCTACATTATCTACATCGATGGGACAACCGACGACGTAAATTTTGTCGCTTCTCAAGCTGGAGGCAGTACGAATACCCATACCATTAATGGTCTGACAACAATTACCTCAAGCGGTTGGTATCATATTGTTGTTGTTTGGGATGACGATCAGCCTGCCGGTACCACAATCTATGTAAATGGGAAGGAAGATAAAGAATCAACTTCAGGGTCGCAATCCGCCGTTGCTGGCATGATTAATACTAATACTTTTAGACTTGGTTCGGAATCAGACGGAGGAAATGAATTTGACGGTCGAATCGACAATGTCAAGATTTATAGATACGCCATGCCGACATCTCTTATTAAAAGACTTTACAACGAAGGTTCAGCTCAACGCTTCGGCCCGAACGAAGGAAGTCCCTAATATAAGTCGTATATGACATATAAGTCTAATAATTTGATATTATTGAGTAGTAATAAGACATACTTTTATAACATTATTTAACGTTTGATATATATAAAAATTGAGTCTTGACAAGGATATTTAGTAAATAGTTAAATGGTCGTATAGTTAAATGGTTAAAAAATAAAACTCGACCATCTGACCATCCAGCTATTTAGCCATTTTTAAATTCATTTTTAAATTATGGAAAAAATCCTATCTCAAATCGAAAAATACATTTTATATGCTACAATCTTTCTCTTGCCAATCACGGTACTCTCTATTTCTCCTAATCCCTTTGTCATACCAAAACTTGCCGTCTTGGCTTACGGCATATCTTTAGTCCTTTTGGTTAGAGCCGCAAGGATTATCATTTCAGGAAAGCTTACTTTTTCAGTCGGCAATTTTGACTTTCCGGTAGCTCTTTTAGCACTTTCTTTTCTTATCTCGGCAATTCTTCGAACGCCAAATAAAATGGAAGGCTTCTTACTTCCCGGAACGGCAACTGCAGTCATCGGAGGCGCCCTTCTTTATTTCCTCATTAATCAATATAAAGAGGGGGAAAGACACTTTATTTCAAAACTTTTATTTGTCTCGGCAACCATTTTTGGCATAACTGCCTTGCTGTCTTTTTCAGGCTTTTTTTCAAAAATTCCGCAGCTGCCGGCTTTCGTCAAATCCCAGGGGTTTACGCCGGACGGCGGACCTCTCCCGGCCGCAATATTTTTGGCAATAATGCTACCGACGGGAATGGGCTTAGTCCTTTCCGAAAAAAATGCCTCACGAAAAGTAATTTCGATAGTAGGAGTAGTTTTAGTAATTATCGCTTTGGTAATAAGCCTTTACAATTTAACTCCGGGGCGACCCTTTTCTCCCCGTTTTCCGAGCTTAGGCGTATCCTGGAGCATAGCAGTTGACGCCTTAAAAGAGTCACCGTTTTTGGGAATAGGTCCCGGAAATTATCTGACCGCTTTTAATCGCTTCAGGCCCTTATCTTACAATCAAACCGACCTTTGGATGATAAAGTTTGCAACCGCCCGCTCTTTCTATTTAACCGCCTTGACCGAAGCGGGAATGCTGGCTGCATCCGGAATGATTCTTCTTCTTGTATCTTTATATAAGACTGCTAAAAAAGATCTAAAAGAAAAAGCAATAGTCGGCTGGGGTTTTGGGGCAACGGCAAATATGATTGCTCTTCTCATACTGGCGATAGTTTTTGCTTTTACTCCCGCAACTACTCTATTAATAGTAACCTTATTTATATTTTTGTCTCTTAACGCTAAAACCAGAGTCACAAAGCTTTCACTGACTACGACTCAGGACGAGATAGCTTCGGGAGGCCCTGGCCAAACGGTTGCTTCCAAAGTACCTGCATTATTGGTTACCCTTCCCGTAATTGTTGCGGTTATTCTTTTTGGCTACCGAAGCTCAAAAGTACTTTTGGCCGAATATAAGTTCAAGAAAAGTCTTGATGCATTGGCCGCAAACCAGGCCACCGCTACCTACGATACTATGCGCGAGGCAATAAGGCTTAATCCCCGTGTTGACAGATATCACGCAACTTTTGCGCGAGTCAACCTGGCTCTTGCTAATGCAATCGCCCAGAAAGCCGTAGGTCCTGAATCTATCGAAGGACAGCAACAACAATCTCAAATTACCGATGCTGACCGTCAAAATATTACCCTTTTAATTCAACAAGCAATCGCTGAAGGAAAAGCAACCGTTGCTCTTAATCCGCTGCGTAGCGGGAATTGGGAAGTTCTTGCGCAGGTCTATCGGTCAATCATGCCTATGGCCCAGGGAGCCGACGCATTCGCTCTTCAAACCTACCGTCAGTCGGTTGCACTGGACCCTATTAATCCTACGCTGCGAATTAATCTTGGCGGGATTTACTATACCGGAGGCGATTACGAAAATTCAGTAAGACTTTTTGAACTGGCGGCAGCGGCTAAACCAGACCATGCAAATGCCCACTATAATTTGGCTTTTGCTCTTAGGGAAAAAGGAGACCTGAACCGTGCTATACAGGAAATAACTTTAGTTATGTCATTAATAACAGATAAAAATTCCAACGACTATCAAATTGCCAAAAAGGCACTTGAGGACATGCAGGCAAAAAAGAAAGAACTGGCGGAAAGAGGAGTTGAGTTAACTCCGCCACAGGGTGAAGGCGGGCCGGAACTGGAACCTCCGGTAGAATTACCCGAAGGCTCAGAACCGCCTGAAGCACCCGCTTCGACAGAGGGAGGCGAGCCGATTAGTCCTACTCCAACTCAATCTGAAGTTTCCCCTACACCAGCTCGCTGATATGATCAATAGACTAATTAGACTATTTTGTAAATACTTGTAAAATTGACTTCAAATCTCTCAAAATATGGGTAAAAAAGTTGTAAAATGTTTTGAAAAACTCAGATAATCCTTTTCTTGAAACTAAAATCACAATGATTGAGATTAAGGAACCTTAAAGTTAAGTAACTACTGGGCATCCCCTCCCTAGCAGGTGGGTATTTATGAAGTTCGAAGAAACGTCTATTGCAAAACTACCACCTAATTGTGGTAAACTTAATTTAGTTTTAAAACTCTAACTTACTGAATATGAGAAAGTTCAGCTCACTATTTCTCTTTTGGGTCACAGGCTTAGCCCTTTTTGTATCCATAACCGGGATCTTAGCCAAACTCGACCTTTCTGCCCGATTCTTTCAAATCCTCTTTGCCCCGGTAACCCTCTATCTTTGCGTTAATTCAATTACTCATGTATTAAATGGTTCACCTTTCCTTGACAGAAAAAACGGTTGGATGCGAATTCTACTTTATTACAGTTTTATTGTTACCACAACCGTGGTCGTAGTTAGTTTTCTTTCCTCCAATACACTTCCTGAAATAATAAGTTCGCTTGTTTTCTCACCTTTGGCTATCTATTTTCTACTTATGGTCTTACCGCAACCCCTCCCAGCCATAGACCTTTCCATAACCCCTAAAAGCGACATCAAGCAGGATTATCCGAAAGATACACTCATGCCCTCTCCTAAACTTGATGTCAACCGGCGAGACTTCTTAAAACTAATAGGAAGTGCGGGAGTTTTAGCTTTTATTTTCAGTCTTTTTACCAAAAAAGCCGCAATTCCCTTCTTTGCTAATATCAGCGATATCGGTACAGTAGCCGTTAAAAACTTAAGTGGTAGCAAAATAGATCCTGCCGAAAAGTCTCCCACCGACGGCTACTACATTTCTGAAGTCGACGACGCTACAAGCATCTCCTATTTCGGTTTTATAAACAAGGGTAGTCAATGGTACATTATGAGACAGGATATAGACGGCGCTTTCCGCTATGCAAGGGGTGACAGCAGTTTTTCCGCAAGTTGGGCGAATCGAGAAAATCTAAATTACGATCGTTTTGACAACGTTTTTACCCGCATGAATGAATGAAATATGGCCGCAATAGTTGAAATTGATGAACAAAATGGTAAGGTTGCCTCTTCCATCCATACCCATAACATCGCAAATAGTAACATGGGTAGTGAGAATGCATCTTCACTAGATCCGGCTAAAAATCCTATTGCACAAGGAGCTAATTCTTACGAAAAATGGCAATTAATACACGTAGTCAGTATGGGTACCGCGACCTCGATCAGTAACCTCAAAGTCTGGCGCACGGGATCATTGGGAGCTCACGCAAACCATCTAACAAATGCAAGAACTACAAGTTATGGCGGGGCGGAGAATTTTACAACTCCGACAAATGCGGTCTCGACAGTTGCAACCCAATCCATGCCAACACAAGCCCCCACATCAGCCAACTTAGGAATTGGTGGAAGTTTAACTGGCTCGCTCACGCAACCAGGTTATTCCGACTTTCTGGTTCATCAGATTCAAACTGATACTTCTGCCATTTCTGGAAGCAGCACAACCCTGAATTACTCATACGATGAAACCTCTTAAACATAAAATGGTCAAACACTTCGACAAGGCTTCGACGATGAGCTCAGCCGAATCGCTCAGGGTTGATGCTGAGCAAAGCCGAAGCATCAAACACATTTGCGGTCAATGTTTGCAAAAATTCACGACTCTCACGGCTTATCTAACCCATATTTGTAAGTCAAGCGGGCACGCCCCTATAGAGCCGGAACAAAGCTCTTCGCAAACCTACACTGTTTACCAGGTAGAGCCGGGAAAAAAGAAGGCTAAGTTTTCCGAAAATCAAATTATCGAGGCTGTATCCTCGGCCCGCAGAAGTAAAAGGTAATACAATGCCTAATTACAAATTTTTTAATAAGGACTTAAAGCGCTGGATAACCGCCCCCTTTGAAGTTTGGCAATGGGAAGCTTACTACGAAGACGGAACTGTGCTAAAACAATTCGGCGACGATGGTATATATCATCAATTTTCCGAAATTGACCAAAAAAGATTGGCAGTTTTTAAAATGGTTTCGCGAGAATTTCCTCAAGTCTATACACTTCTTTTTTCTGATTCTGAAATGAAGCTCATACACTTTTACCGAAACACGATCTTGAATGCCGGAACAGAAGATGAGCGCCGCCTGCGTTTGTATTGCTTCGGTTACGAAAAGAGGATTGGGGAAAAAGTACACAAGGTTATAATGATGATCGCCCCATCCAATGGTTTAATCGTTACCGAAAACCCCGATCTAGTTTCCATTTGATAGTTTTGTCGCTATTTCGTGGACTAATTGTAAATGTTTATTCTCTGCCACCAGCATATCGCATTTGTAGTCTTTCATTGTAGGAAAGCTATACACCTCTGCACTTATCCCCTTGGCATATTTGATAGCTTTAACGATATTTTCAGATGTACCGCTCCCTGAAATAGTTATCAATAAATCCCGACTTGTGAGAAATACTTTTAACTGATCAGAAAATATGTTCTCATAACCGTTATCATTGGCATAAGCCATTACCACTGCCTCATTGGCACAAAGACTAATGGCGCGAATTCCGCACATTTTGACCAGATCATTGGCAAAGTGATTAGCGGTTGCGGCACTTCCCCCATTGCCAATAATATAAACGTAATTGGCTTCCTTTATGGCTTTTACAATCCCGATTAAATCGGGAACAATATCTTTCATTTCTCTATGTTAAATATAACCCTACTTCCACCCTGGCTGAACCTAAACGGCAACTGCCTATAATTTTTTAACGCTTGTCGTACAGCAGCTCTTTTATTCACCGGTAACATGAGCAAAAGAAATCCTCCCCCACCAGCTCCCACAACTTTTCCGCCTATTGCTCCGGCGCGCTTTGCCAACTTGTACATTTTCTCAATCCGGGGATTACTTATTTTGTTACTCAAGGTTTTTTTAAGCTGCCAGTAGGTATCTAATAATTGGCCAAATTTTTTCAAGTCTCCTTTGTGAAGCGCATTTACCCCTTCGCGGGCTAGAATTTTATTCTGATCAAGAAGAGCAATATTGCCCGAGATATCTATTGAGGCCAAAACATCGTCCGAGTTACGGGCAATACCTGTATAAAATAGCATCAGGCTATTATTGAAATCCTCCCAGACAGATTCCGATAAGACGACTTTCTTACTATTAGCCAAGCCTCCCGGTTTAAGCTCGATCGCCCTAAGCCCCCCAGCGGATATAATATATTGATCTTGAACCCCAATCGGCTTTTTAAGAATGTCTATTTCGATCTTGATGGCTTCTTCAGCCAACCTACGAGAGTTGACATTTTCTCCCAAATAAGTACGAAGTGCATTCAAAACTCCAATTGTAACAGCACTGCTTGACCCCAAGCCCGTCCCTTGAGCGGGGATGTCAGCCATAAAGGAGATCTCAATAGCTTTGGTTATCCCGAGTAATTTCAACGCCTCCCGCACCAGCTCGTGTTTTAGTTCGACTACTTTCTCTACGTTTTCTTTGATTGTGTAATTAACCACTAAAGAATCATCAAACCTCTCTTTGACAATACAATAAACATACTTATCAATAGTGGTTGAAAGGACTAAACCGCCATACTTTAGAAAATATTCACGAAAGTCCGTGTTCCCCCCCAAAAGACTTAAACGCAAAGGTGTTTTAGTAATAATCATTTTATGAGGTGCAAGATAGTTATAGTGTATTATATAATCGACAAAAATGGCAGTTGAATTATCAGTTATTATTCCCTCCCGTAACGAAATTTTTCTTAACCAGACTATCAGGGATCTCCTCGCTCATGCGGTCGGTAGTATTGAAATTATTGTCAACATCGACGAAAATTGGCCAGATGAGATTATCAAAGATAAAAGAGTAATTTATCTTCACCCCGGTACTCCCAAAGGCATGAGATACGGTATAAATTCCTGCGCAGCCATTGCCAAGGGGATTTATCTGATGAAAACAGACGGTCACTGCATGTTTGCTCCCGGCTTTGACAAAGTTTTGTCGGAAAATTGCGACGATAATTGGGTAGTAATCCCCCGCAGGAAGCGCTTAGATGCCGAAAATTGGAAGATAATGGATGTGGGAAAACCCGATATTGATTACCACTACCTATGTTTCCCCGAGCGCGGCAAGGAGCATGATTGGGGTATGCACGGAGTTATGTGGCCAGAAAGGGCTCTGGAGAGAATAGATCCCAAGTATGACATTGACGACACCATGAGCTTTCAGGGAAGCTCATGGTTTATGAAAAGAAAATGGTTTACCGACTTTATCGGCTATCTTGACGATGATTTTTACGGTTCCTTTGCTCAGGAACCTCAGGAAATCGGACTTAAAACTTGGCTTGGGGGCGGGGCCGTAAAAGTAAACAAAAAAACCTGGTATGCCCATCTTCACAAAGGACCGAAATACGGCAAGATGTATCGGCTAACAATGAACGACGAAAAAGTTATAATTGCTGGGCATAACCGTTCGGCAAAACACTGGATGGAGGGCAGAGAGCCCAACATGATTCATCCCATCGCATGGTTAGTAGAAAAATTCTGGCCGGTACCTACTTGGCCTGAAGACAGGAGTCTCTGGGTATCACCCATATGAGTAAAGTATCAATTATTATACCTTCGAGAAATGAAAGATATCTTACCAAAACGGTGGAGGGTATTTTTGCCAAGGCTACCGGAGATATCGAAATTATTATTGTCCTGGATGGCCCGACTTCCTATCGTCTCCCCCGTAAACGCAAAAATTTAATACTTATCCAAAAACCAGAATCAGAAGGCCTTCGCAAAGCCATCAATGACGCCGCCGCAAAAGCAGCCGGTAAATACCTACTTAAAATAGATGCCCATTGCTTGTTTAATAAGGGGTTTGATGAAATTCTCAAAAAAGACTGCAAGGATAACTGGGTTGTTATCCCCCGATATTATCCTTTAGACGTAGTCCATTGGAAACGTATCCCTAAAAGTAAACCAATAGATTACTCTTTCTTGAGTTGTCCATGGAAAAATGCAAGACACCCAAAGAGATTTATGATGAAGGATTGCTATTGGAGCGCCAGAGACCAGACCAGAAAAAATGTTTTAATAGATGATTTGATGACCTTTGGCGGCTTTGCTTGGTTCATGCCTACTGCACATTTTCGTGACAGTTTAGGAGGATTAAATACAACTGATTTTGGCGATTTTGCCGAAAATCAGGAAATTGTCCTGAAGACTTGGTTGGGCGGCGGACGCGTGGTAATCAATAAAAAAGTATGGTGTGCTCATTATGAGCAGAGATTATCAGATCGGGGTTGGAGTCTGCAGAAAGAGATAATTTTTCGAAGTCACGAAGCGATAGCAAAATATTTCGTCAATAATCAATGGCCAGGAGCAATCCATGACTTTGCCTGGTTAGTAGAAAAGTTTTGGCCATTACCAACTAAAAATGACCCAGCACGGAATCAGGCGTACTTCTGGCCTGATGATTGGAAATCCTATTACTCGATCGATAAGGAGATTACCAAATTAGCCCAACTGGCTTTGAAATATGGTTCGGATAAATGCCCGCAGATTCATCATTTCTATACGGATTACTATGCAGGACTCTTCCTGGGCAGAAAAAATGAAATAAAAAAAGTCTTGGAAATAGGCGTGGGTTACCCTGAATGCATGACTCACTCACCCAATTATCAGATAGGAGCAAGTCTTTCTATGTGGCAGGATTATTTTCCAAATGCCTTAGTCTTTGGCATTGACGTCCGACAAGATCTGGTTTTCAAAAATAATCGAATTGAGACCTTCCTCTGCGATCAGACCGATAAAGCGGAATTAATGAACTTAATCAAGAAAATCGGTACAGATATTGATTTTGTTATCGACGATGGCTCGCACTTACCAGAAGACCAGGTGTTTACTTGTCTTACTCTTATGCCACTATTGCAAAATAAAGTTATTTATATCATCGAAGACGTTCGCTACAAAGAAATTGCCAAGTATTTAAAGGGGTATCAATTAGAAATTGTCAGAAAATCAAAAATGGCCAGTAACTGGGACAGATTAATAAAGGTAACCAACAAAACATAATATGGCCAAAGTATCAATAATTATTCCCTCGAGGAATGAAAAATACCTTGCAAAGACGGTTGAAGAAGCTTTTTCCAAAGCTAGAGGTAAAATTGAAGTAATCGTTGTTTTGGATGGTCCTACTTCAGATCCTCTTCCCTCTCCCCGTCCAAATCTAAAATTAATTAAAAAATCGGTTCCTCACGGCCTAAGAGTTGCCATAAATATGGCAGCCCAAAAAGCCACAGGTAAATATTTATTAAAAACCGATGCACATTGTATGTTCGATATCGGATATGACCTGATACTACAAAGAGATTGCCAGGAAGACTGGGTAATTGTTCCACGACGACATTGGATGGATTCGAAAAAACCGCGCCCTTGGAAAGTTGTACCTAACAAAGAACCAGCAGACTATCACTACTTAACCTTTCCCTGGTCATCCTCGGGACTTAGTCTAAATACGGCAATTTGGTACCAAAGATGTCGGGAAAGACAAGACGTAAATGTAGATGAAACAATGGCCATCCATGGAAGCATGTGGTTTACAAATACTGATTATTTCCTTGACAAATTGGGTGGATTTGACACAAAAAATTTTGGGTATTACGCAGAACATATAGAAATCATCCTTAAAACGTGGCTCTCCGGAGGACGCGTAATGGTAAACAAAAATACCTGGTATGCACATCTTCAGGATGTAACGGCAGTTGACCGTTTGTGGCCGGAAAAGCTAAGCGATATGAAAGCAAGCCATATAAGAATTGCCGAGTATTGGGTAAACAATCAATGGAAAAAGCAAATCCACGGTTTTGACTGGTTGATAGATAAATTCTGGCCGTTACCACTGCCAGGACGTCATACGACTAAAGATAAACACTTGTGGCTTGATAACTGGAGGGACTATTATTCAAAGACACCTGAGGAGGAAATAGAAAAGCGGTGGAAGTGAAGCCCCCCAGGCGGGAGGCCTGGGGCATCTTTTTTAAAAGATACGCCTTTCGGCGAAGGCTTCTAGCCTAGGTTCATTCATCCCCGGGTGCGGAGACTCGGGGAATTCTGAAACTAGTCTTAGAAAATGAATCAAACACTCAAGTACATTACTAAAAAGTTCGGATTAGATGCCGCCAGAAAGTCACCCATTGAGATACGCAATATAAATAGAACCATAATGGCGCAAACCATTTACGAGTTAAAATTCAAAGTCGGAGCCGAAATCGGCGTTGCCCAGGGAGACCACGCCAAAACACTTTGCGAATTAAATCCTGGCCTTAAACTCTATTGTATTGACGTTT
>CAYSZS010000014.1:15081-33036 GCA_964435575.1 uncultured Gammaproteobacteria bacterium
GCCAAAACACTTTGCGAATTAAATCCTGGCCTTAAACTCTATTGTATTGACGTTTGGGACCGATATCCTGGCTATAACGAATACGGAAACAGAATTAGAAGATATTATCAATTAGCAAAAGCCAGTCTTTCTCAATATGACACCGTGCTCATAAAAAAATCCAGCATGGATGCAGTTCATGACTTTGCAGATGAATCACTCGACTTTGTTTACATAGACGCTGCCCACGATTTTAAAAATGTGGCAGATGACATTTGCGAGTGGACAAAAAAAGTTAGAATTGGAGGGATTGTATTTGGCCACGACTACAAACGCTCAAGGGATACCGGAGAAAGGCATCCTGTCGATGTCAAGGATGTAGTTCAGGCTTATACATATTCGCACAGCATTACACCGTGGTTTGTTCTTAAAAATGACATTGGCGATCCTAGATTTGATATTGAAACACCAGGTTGGATGTTTGTCAGACAAAAATCAGATAGAATCTAAAAAAATGCCTAAAGTATCTTTCATTATTCCATCAAGAAACGAAACATACGAAGTTGCCCCTGGAATTACAGTTCTTCAACGAACTATTCAGGATATTTATGAGAAAGCAGCCGGGGATTTTGAAGTTTTAGTTGCTTTTGACGGCCCGCCCTATCAACCCCTCCCCAAACATCAAAATTTAAAAACTTTTAATCTGCCTGAATCTCTGGGGCTGAAGCACTCTCTTAATTTGTTGGCTAAAAAGGCCGAAGGTAAATACCTTCTCAAATTAGATTCGCATTGCATGGTTAGCGAAGGTATAGACGAGGTACTTGCTTCTGACATGGAAGATAACTGGATAGTAACTCCCCGATTCCGCACTCTAAACGCCGAGGAGTGGAAGTGGCAAGATGAGAAGTTCTATGACTACTTCTATCTGCCCTGTCCGTTAACTGATACACAGATGTTTCGATTCCGAGCAGGAGGCCACTGGATAGAAAGGACGAGAGAAAAACTTGATGCTTCCATCGACGAGAATATGAAGTTGCACGGCTCGTCCTTCTTTATCGCAAGGAAATTTTTCGTCGAAACTCTCGGCGGTGTAAAAGAAGGTTGGATTGACCCCTCGAGCGGTGAAGATATTGAACTAAGCCTGAAAACTTGGTTAGGGCCGTGGGATGGACGCCTTATGGTCAATAAAAATTGTTGGTATGCTCACATGCACAAAGGTGGACAAAGACCCAGAGGATGGGGTATATCAATAAGACAAATCATAAACGCTTACTTATCAATTGCTGAATACTGGATGAAAGATAGTTGGAAAGAGGCTGTTCATCCCCTATCCTGGTTAATAGACAGATTTTGGCCTGTTCCCACCTGGCCTGAAAATTATCAAGAGCTTTGGACTAAATGGAAGGAGGAGAAAAAGTGAATTCGACTTTAGAATATCTCATAAAAAAATTCAATATTGATACCAACCAACCAAATTCAATTACTTTGGGTCTTAGCCGATATGGGATAGTAGAAATCTTTCGGGAACTTGACTTTAAAACCGGCGCAGAAATCGGTACAGAACATGGAATATATGCTGAAATTATCTGTAAAGCTAATCCTCAACTGAAGCTTTACTGCGTTGACCCTTGGACAGCCAAGCCTTATTACCAAGGCCAAAAAGATCAGGATGAAGTAGACAGTTTTTTTGAAACGGCCAAATCAAGACTGGCCAGTTACAATTGTGACTTATTTAAGATGACCAGTATGGAAGCTGTTAAAAGATTTGAACCCAACAGTCTCGATTTTGTTTTTATCGACGGCGATCATCATTTTGAATATGTGGTTAACGACATTATCCACTGGTCAAGGATAGTCAAACCGGGTGGTATTGTTTACGGACACGATTATAACGACAAGTACCAGGTACGGGAGGCCGTCAATGCATATATGGACGTATCAAAAATTAATCCTTGGTTTATTCTCCACAAAAGAGGAAGAATAACCGATTGTTGGATGTACGTTCGACAGAAAACCGACACCATATAATGAAATTGCTATCAC
The DNA here is from genome assembly GCA_964435575.1 of uncultured Gammaproteobacteria bacterium. Lineage (GTDB taxonomy): Bacteria > Patescibacteriota > Microgenomatia > UBA8517 > UBA8517 > GWB1-39-12. The sequence goes on from CAYSZS010000014.1 coordinate 17,104, forward strand.
ATACAAATTATAACGATAGAGAAAAATGAAATACCGAAAATACACCATTGGCCGTCTCATTGGAAACGACTATTGGAGAACTGTAATGTATTCTCACATTAGTGAAAAACTTGCTTCAGAAACCGTTAAAGGAGAAGGCGTAGAATTCGGCGGAACCAACGGCATAATTCAAGATATGCTCCCGCAAGTTAAATGGGAAGTCCGTAATTACCCGCAATATGATATAACCCGAGAATCATCCTTCGAACGCAATTGGGATGTGATAATTGCGGACCAGGTTTTGGAACATACTTCAAAACCATGGGAAGCAATACGCCTTATCGGCGAACACACAAAACGTATGGCCATTATTACGGTCCCCTTCTTGATAGGAATCCATCCCAGCCCGCATGACTACTGGCGAATGACTCCAAGGATCATAAACGATTTAGCCAAGCCGTACTTTCCGTATCGTGATATCCAAAGCTGGGGAAGTGCTAAAGTCAACTACTGGCACGCAATTTATAATCGAACCAGTATGCTTCTTGCCAATATCCCCGAGCCTGAGCTTGAAGCTGAACTTAACAACAATGATCCCAAGAAACCCTTTGTCATATGGGCGATTCTAAGTAAATAATATGGATTTGAAATATACCGGCGAGCGCCAAATTCCGGCTACTCCCGGCACAATTGAAGGTATCGATATCAAGCACATTGAACGTTACAAATGGGCTTCTGTCTTTACCTACAACAAGAGAGTATATGACATTGCTTGTGGTGTAGGCTATGGCAGCTTGTTGCTCAAAGCCGGAGAGTACTCTGGATACGATAACTCCCAGGAGACCATTGAATATGCAAAAGAATACTACTCAAAAAAACTTAAAGTAAAATTTTTCGCAGCTGACGCCTACAACATGCCGGATCTACCGGTGGCGGACGTTGTAGTTTCATTTGAAACAATCGAACACCTGGAAAAACCCGACGCTTTCCTGGCATGGTGCAGTCATCATGGGGAAATACTGGTTATAAGTTCACCGATAAAAAATTCATTTGCAAGAAGCAAGTTCCATTTATTCGAATATAGACTGAACGAATTTTCCGAAGCCTTAAAAAAGCATTTCTCAAACATCGAGATGTTTATCCAAAAAAACGACCTGGGAATCATATATCCATGTAAGAAGCCTGATGATAAAGGTGTAGCCATAGCAATATGTCAACGATAATACACGTCTATAGTGTGATGAAAAATGAAGAAGCACTTCTGCCCTACTTTCTTCGTCACTACTCAACTTTTGCAGACAGGATATTTATCATTGATGACGGCAGCACAGACAAAACAATTGAGATTGCAAAGAAAAATCCCAAAGTCACGTTATTGAGTTATAATTTCAAGGGAGATTTTAGTAAATACCATAATGCCTGCTTCCTCAAGTTTTACAAAAAATACAGCCGGGGCATTGCAAACTGGGTAATGTGCCCGGACGGTGACGAAATTCTCTACAACAAAGATATTATCGGCGTATTATCGCAACAACAAGAAAGGGGTATAAAAGCAATAAAGGCCTCAGGAATGACAATGTATTCGGAAAACTTTCCCACAACAAAAGGGCAGATTTATGAAGAATGCTGCTTCGGGGTTAGAACCCATCTATATGACAAAATGATCATCTTTAACCCGGAAATTAATGTAAGGTTTAATATGGGAAAGCATATTACTTACCTTCCAAAAGGTGCTAGTCATTCCTGGGCAAAGATACTACTACTTCACTACCGCTACATTTCCAGGGACACTTCATTAGAGCGACTATATATCAATACTGCCAGGTACACAGAAAACGGACTTCGCGCAAGAGTAAAAATCGCTCTAGGTAGATGGAATGATGGGGTCAAGATGATCAAGGAAGGTACAATGCTCAAGGTAATATAATCAAAAAAAATGAATTTCTTCTTACAAACAAGCCATCCTCTTGCTCTGGATTCATACGAGTATCGCTATCCAATGCCAAAAAAGCATGTCAAATATAATTCCCGCAATATCAACTTCAATGCTCGCCTACCCAAGTCTGCCTCAGTATTAGATCTGGGCTGCGGCGGGGGTGGTTTTATCAAAGATTGTACTGATGAAGGCCGTCTGGCAGTTGGACTGGAAGGAACAGATCGCTATCGGAAGGCAGGCTGGGCAGAGTGGGCTACAATCCCTGAATACCTATTTACTTGCGATATTACCAAATCCTTTATACTACATTTAGGCGATGAAAAGCCTTATCAATTTGACGTTATCACGGCCTGGGAAGTCATGGAACACATTCCTAAGTCGAGACTTAATCAACTGCTAAAAAACATTACCAACCACCTAAAAACTAATGGAATGTTTATAGCCAGTATTTCCAATAAGACATCTATTAATCCGAAATATAATATTGATATGCACCGGATTCATAAGGATTTAGACTGGTGGCTGGGAAAATTTAATAAGGCAAATTTAATTCGCGATAAAAAGAAGGAATCTCATTTTGACAACCAGTGGATTCGCAATGAACGAAAAAGTTATCATTTGGTTTTAAGGAAGAAAAATTAAATGAGGATCTATATCGAAAATTTTCTGCCGGATAGTGCAATCTCAAGAATCACAAACGCGCTGAAGAAATATACACCGTCTAATCTTACGGTCGTAGAGGAAAGCGATGGTGCGGATCTTATAGTTGTCTGTGCTTACGGCCATAGACGGACAATGAGAGACTATACCAATCGGTTAATCTCGAAAAATAAAAAATTTGCTATCATACAGCTTTCAATACGAAGTACCCCCAATCCCAAAACTGAAGACTGGCTTCCTATTTGGGAAAAAGCTGCAATTACCTGGAGTTACTACAATCTGCCAGAACTTTGTCAACAAGACGGAAACAGATCAAACTTTAAATTTTACTGGGCACCGCTGGGAGTTGATGCTGATATTTTCAAAGAAACTAAAGCCGAACGCGGATTCATTATTGCCGGTACAGGTACGGGCAAAAGATGGAACAGAGAATGCAAAAATGAAATACTGGCTGCGGCAAGGGCAGTAAACAAACCCGTATTCCAATTAGGTAGCGGTGAAAGTAGTAAAGAGATTTTCTACAGTAATGGTATGGACGACGTAACTTTAACCAAGTACTATAGCCAATGCGAGTTTGTTTCGGGTTTAAGAAGAATAGAGGGCTTTGAGCTGCCTGTCATCGAAGGACTGCTTTGCGGAGCAAGGCCGATTTGTTTTGACAAACCACACTACCGGAAATGGTTTAATGAATTCGCCGAGTTTATCCCCGAAGATAACCAAAGAACAGACAATCTGATTAAATTATTCCAAAAAGGTGCTAAACCTGTCAGCGAATCTGAAAAAGCATATGTTAAAAAAAATTTCAGCTGGAAAAAAATATGTAGTGAATTTTGGAAATTAGCCATACCATAACCCGCATACAAAACATGAATGACATAACACTACTTTACTGCACAGCTAATGTAGTACCGGAGGCAACTGCCGAGAAAGTAAGACATAACCTCCTCAAAATAACAAAAGGGTCGTACCCAATTATTAGCGTTTCCCAAGAACCAATAAACTTCGGCCAAAACATTTGCGTAGGTGAAATTGGTAAATCTTGCTACAACTTTTTTAAACAGATGCTTATCGGCGCCGTCGAGGTAAAAACTCCCTATATCGTACATATCGATGACGATACTTTATATGTAGCTGAGCATTTCTTACATCGTCCGAGCGGCCACAAAGCCTTTGCCTGGAACACGAATACCTGGATCGGTGGAGATAAACTTTTCTGGCATCCGAAAGAAGAGCTTTCTGGAATGTTTTGTCATATTTCCCCAACCAAAGCCCTCATAGAAAACCTCTCCGCTCGCTTCAAGATGTATCCAACCAAACCTCGTGACGATCATCACTGGGGTGAGCCGGGAAAATTCGATATTGAATTTGGTATTCCAAACGCAAAAGTAGAAAAGTTTTCTACAAAACTTCCCCTAATCTCTTTCGAATACAGAGGATCACTTAACGGAAAAAGGAAGAGGTTTGGGCTAACCGATCCCAATTCATATAGATTTGATCTGGAATACTTTGGTAATGCCAAAAAATTATATGAGAGTTATTGGAACGCATAAACCGGTTGCTATAATTCTTCCTAACTACAACATGCCCGAAGCCGCAGATGCCTTGGGAGACTATATAGAAAAATTTATTAAATATCCGCATAAGCTAATTGTTATTGACAACGGTTCAGACATTACTCCCCCGTCAAAATACACAAGTATTAAAGTTAGCGAAAATCTTCAGACAACAGCCGGCTGGCTACTTGGATTATCGGTTGCAGACTATCTTGAAATAAAACATTCCTTGAAGTTTTTTGCCTATTGGATCTTGATTACTTCCACCTCATTTCCCAACGGGAAGGCTGACATCTTATCCCCACTTGTTAAATTCTTGGTAAAAAATCCTAAAGCCGTTGCAATTGCACATTCTCTAACCAAAGACTCAACCACCGGCTGGAAACATTTGTATGACCGCGGAACCGGAAAGCCCCGTCGCACTTGGATGCTTGATAATATCTCAACATTGTACCGAGCTGACTGGTTTAACAAAATCGGAAGGTTTGACCCAAAAATGTACATGGCCTGGGGAAGCGATTTGGAAACAAGTTACATCGCCAGGAGTCAAGGCAAATCCCTTTGGGTCTACGACGGGATTTGTGCGAAAAAGGTAACAGACACCGCATACAAGATGAATCGAATGCACTTGTCTTCCCGTAAACGTCGCTCATTAGCAACAAAAAATATGGAAGAAGTGATGATTTTCAAGTACGGAGAAAACTGGAATAAAATCATGCGCAATAAATATGTTTATCCTAAATGGCGCTAGCGAGCGGGCAAAATATGTTTATCAACGGTTATTTCAAAGTAACGGATTTTCTTACTAATCAGGTAGCTGGTTTGGCAATTCACAAAAGCTGGTGGTCAAGACAATATGAGTATCCTTGGGCTTTTGAATTCATTAAGCCGGGTATTGTAGTGGCTGATATGGGCTGTGGATATACCCTCCGACCGTTTAAAAACATGCTGGCAACAAAAGCCGAAAAGGTTTATGCGGTTGATGCGCGCAGTGAAGCAAAAAATTTGGTGATTAATGAACCCAACATAGAACTCGTTATTGCAGATATCACGAAACATATTAATGAAATAGAACCTGCTTCGCTTGATCGAATCTTTTGCCTAAGTGTTTTCGAGGAAGGAGTGGATATACAGGCTGCTTTAACCGAATTTAAAAGACTTCTCAAACCAGGCGGCCTGATTGTGATAACTTTCGACGTAATTGCAAATCCTTCAAAACCCGTCGGAGTCTATAAAGGCGTGAGCCTTGACCTTTTCGTTAGAGAGGTTAAAAAAGCTAATCTGGAAATAGCAGGAGGTCGGGATTTTTCCATGGAAAATAGATTACTCCATCCTGACTGGAATCTTGCGGTTTTCCACTGTCTACTCGCACATAAAGACTTTCAACCTCGACAACAAAAAGGTAGCAAAGTTTCTTTGGTTCTGGATTGGATCGAACGCAATCATATAAAAGACGCAGGGGTTGCCGCGTGGCCCGGACATATCGCTTACCCTGAAGTAAGCGGTTATTTAATCCCGACCCTGCTTTCCCACGACAGCATCAGCTTGGCCAAATATTTGGGTGAGTGGCTGGTCACAATCCAGGATGCACATGGCGGATTTAGGAGTGAGGACGGAAAGCTACGAAGTTTTGATACTGCTGCCTGTATGGAGGGTCTTGAAGTTGCCTCGGCTTATTTTTTTGATAAAAGATTCAGTAACTCCGCCGCCAAAGCAAAAAAATGGATAATGGACAATTGTTTAGACTCGGAAGGAAGAATCTATAGTCAACCAGACCGTCAGGAATTTCGTAATTACTCTCTGAGAGTCAACGGACTTTTAGGAATTACACCTAAATGGCTTACTTCCCGCGAGCCCAAGTGGCCTTTCGGAAATGCCTCCGACAGAACTCACTATATAACTTATGCACTTGAGGGACTACTAACTTTGGGAGAAAAAGAAATGGTAACTTCAATTTTGGAAAATATAAAGCCTGCAATTACCGATTCTGGTTTTATCAGCTATTGGGTTAGGCCTGACTGGGAACCTGCTCCGCCATTTTATGCATGTCATAACGCGACGGCTCAAATCGGCCTGCTCCTAACTAAACTTAATATAAAAGACGAACTTGCAAAACAACTTTTTGATAGCCTAATAGGAATAATTAAAGATGACGGAGGACTCCCAACACATCCGGGATCGGTAGATACTTCTTGGACGGCTAAATGGTTTTTGGATTTTGAAGACGCAATTTATGATTCAAACGTACTCAAACGTTTAACCTAATGGAATACAACGTACTTGAACCGGAATTTAGATCTGAATACTCTATTGATGAGGTGGCGTGGAAAACGAAACAACGAATGGGTATTTCAGGCTGCTTCAGACTGCGAAACGAATCTGAATTTATGGAAGCATCAATCCTTTCCCACCTAAAATGGCTCAACGAAGTTGTACTGGCGGTACAACCTTCAGAAGACGATACGCTTAGAATTGCCGAGAATCTCGCCTCAAAACATTCAAAAATAAAAGTATTTAAATATCCGGTTGCTTCTCATTTTATAGACCATCCCGACTTTGCAACTGATTCGCCAAACTCAATTTATTCATTCGTCTATTTTTCAAATTGGGCACTCTCCAAATGCAACTATGCATGGATAGCCAAAACCGAAGGCGACGTCATTTGTTTATCAACATTTGCCGAAATAGCTGAAAGTATAAAAAAAGAGCCGGAAATAACTCGCTACTACGGACGCTATATTTTAAATGTTGCCGGACCCAACTGCGATAAAATCAGTCTGCAAAAACCAAGAAATCATGGTTTGGACGAGGCTGTATTTAATAACAATCCCGATCTTTATCACTTCGAACACGGAGGTAAGTGGGAGGTAATAAACGCTCACCATGTTAAGTACAACGGCTTCTCCGCCCTTCATATGAAGCGCTGCAAAAAAAGGTATAGTCAGGGAATCCGGGGAGAAGACTGGATTCCCTTTAACCGGAAAAACGTTGCCAAAGCCCTTTCGATTTACAATTCCAGTGTAGACAGATACAAAGGTCCGGATAATCCTTTGGGTCCTGAATGTCTTTTCGAAACAGAATATAGTTCCCGTTAGAAGCCGTGTTCGCAAATACATTAAGGAGAATATACTTATCATGATAAGTATAAACAAAAAATATTAAGGTAGATTGCTATCGTTTGATCGCGATCTGCTTCTAACAGGATGGATACTCTTAACTATATTCTTAATAAGTTCAATCTTACTTTTGGTTCTGATACCCCAATGCCAATTGAAATTCGCAATGTTGGTAGAAATAATTTACCAGATTGGTTGCACGAGCTCAATTTTAAATCAGGTGTAGAGGTTGGCGTAGCTGCTGGGGAATATGGAGTAATTCTGGCAAAAGCCAACCCACAAATGAAATTATATGGTATTGATCCATGGGTAGCCCACAAAGTTGGGGTCGATTATCTGAGCCAAACAACTCTAGATGCATTATATGCAAAATTTCAACGAGTTATTGCCCCTTATCCAAACTACCAAGCAATAAAAGACCTAAGTATGAATGCAGTCAAGAGTTTTGATGATAATTCCTTGGATTTTGTATATATAGATGCTAATCACAGCGAGCCGTTTATTAGCCAAGACATAACTGAGTGGTACAAAAAGCTTAAAGTCGGAGGCATCTTATCGGGGCACGATTATATACAACCCGCAAGAAGAGGAAGAAAGGATTTTGTTTGTAACGTTATAGATGCAACACAGAGATTTACCAAAGAAAAAAATATTAGACCATGGTTCATCTTGGGATTAAAGTCAAAAGAAAATGGTATTGTAAGAGACTCAACTAGATCCTGGATGTGGGTAAAAGTATGAAGAATCGAATCGAACTAGCCAAATATTTTGACAGGTTAGGGTTTAAGAAAGGCGCCGAAATTGGAGTTTCCAGCGGTCGATATTCCGAAATTCTCTGCCAGAATATATCCGGACTGGACCTTTTGTGTATTGATATCTGGCGAAAAGAAAGGATCTTTCAGACAGCCAAACAAAAATTGGCTCCGTATAAAACTACGCTCATTAGAAAATCCAGTGTGGAAGCCGCAAAAGACGTTGCCGAAGAGTCACTCGACTTCGTTTTTATTGACGCAGATCATAAATACGAATCAGTCAGGCAAGATTTAAAAGTATGGGTAAAAAAAGTTAAGGTCGGCGGCATAGTGTCGGGACATGACTACTATGTATTCCCCTACAGCAAAAACCGCGGAGTAATAGATGCAGTGGACGAATATGTTAAAAAACACAATATTAGTTTGCATCTGACGGATTTGAATTATAACGTAGAAAGTCGAGACGATCGCCAGCCCTGCTGGTATTTCTACAAAAAACATGGAACTTAAAGAGGCAATTATGAAAAGGTTTTCAATAAGGCAGTACCGGCCAACTCCGGTACCTGAAAATATTATTAGGAATATAATCGAGCTGGCTAAATTGGCCCCTTCTGCTGGAAACTTGCAGTCTTACAAGGTGTATATTACCAAGCAAAAATTAGCTTACGACGCTCCTATAAGCTTTGTAGTTTGTGCTGACCCAGAGAAATCGGCCAGCCGTTATGGAGACCGAGGAAGAAATTTGTATGCAATCCAAGATGCAACCATTTTTGCATCATATCTACAGCTTGCAATTGTCGATGCGGGAATGTCCTCTGCCTGGGTCGGCGCTTTTAGAGAAGGCAAAATTAGAAGTTTACTAAAAATTCCAGATAATCTTAAGCCCATCGTGATCATAACCGTCGGATACCCCGCCATTGAGAAATCCGACAGAAGAAGGAGAAGTTTCGAGGAAATAGTCCATCAGGAACAGATGAACAGCTCTTGACAATTGTATATTACCATCATATACTTAAGAATGTATGAAATTACCTGTTCCATTATCTTTTGAATGGAACAAAGGTAATATCGACAAAAATTGGCAAAAACATAAAGTCCATTACAAAGAAGCTGAAGAAGTATTTCAGAATCATCAATTACAGATATTTCCTGACCTGAAACATTCTGAAAAAGAAAAGAGGTTTGTAGCCTTTGGACTAACAAATTCAAAAAGAAAATTGTCAGTATTTTTTACTGTCAGAGACGCACAGATAAGGGTTATTTCCGTAAGAGATCAAAGCAGAAGAGAAAGGAAAGTTTATGAAAAAGAAAAGCAAAAATACAAACCTAAAAAATAATAAGATTAAACCTATACCCAATTTTAAAAACGAGGATGAGGAAAGGGATTTTTGGGACACCCATGATGCAACTGATTATTTCGATATGGAGCATCCCATAAAGTTAGATTTGTCCAAATTAAAACCAACAACCGAAACAATATCTTTAAGGCTTCCGGCATACTTACTAATGAGAATAAAAGAAATTGCCAATTCCCGCGATGTTCCCTACCAGTCATTGATGAAAATTTTTTTAGCAGAAAGGGTTGAGAGAGAACTCCAAGCAAAAATTTCTGCAAAATAAACTTTTTCTATTGGTTGCTTTTCACTTCAATTTAAGTTAAATATAGTTAGAATTTATGGCGACTTATGACTTGAGTATAATCATACCGGCCCGCAATGAGGTGTTTGTTCAAAAAACTATTACCGATTTATTGACTAAGGCCATTGGTGACATCGAAGTTATCGTCATCCTTGACGGATACTGGCCTAGCCCCCAATTAATTGGAGATGACCGCCTAAAAATTATTCACCGCGGAAAGCCCCTTGGAATGCGGGCAGCAATCAATGCAGGAGCAGAATTGGCAAAAGGCAAATTCTTAATGAAAACTGATGCACATTGTATGTTTGCGAAGGGTTATGATACAGTTTTAAAAGCCGACTGTGAAGATAATTGGGTAGTTGTTCCCAGGAGATACGCACTCGACCCGGAAAAATGGGATTTAATTGACAACCCCAAGTATCCTATCGATTATATGTATTTATCTCAGGACCTGCACGGTGTTACCTGGACCGAGAAAAATAAAGATCCGGCACTTAAGGAGGTTCTTATTGATGAAACTATGAGTAATCAAGGAAGCGTCTGGTTTATGGCTAAAAAATATTTTTCAGAGCTTGAACTTATGGATGAAAAAACTTATGGAACTTTTTGGAACGAATTTCAGGAAATTGGTTTAAAGTGCTGGTTGTCGGGAGGATCTGTTATGGTCAACAAAAAAACCTGGTATGCTCACTGGCACAAAAGTAGCGACTATGGACGAGGATATAGTTTGAGTAGGGATGACCAACCAAAAGCACTTGCTGCGGTTGACAAGTGGAAAAAGAAAGGATGGCACGGTCAAACACTCCCGCTTTCCTGGCTTATTGAGAAATTTTGGCCGGTCCCCGGTTGGACACCCGAACTTGTCGAAAAAATTAATAAAAATAAATTATAATCTGAAACAGATATGGCTGACCTTTCTATCTTGATTCCAGCTAGAAACGAAATGTTTTTGACTCGCACCATAGAAGATATTCTAGAAAATATCGAAGGCGATACTGAAATTATTGCCGTCCTGGATGGAAGCTGGGCAGACCCTCCTATCCCCCAGCATGAAAGGGTAACCGTAATATATAATCCCCAAAGCATAGGGCAAAGAGCCGCAACAAATCAGGCGGCTAAATTGTCAAAGGCAAAATATGTGATGAAGTGTGATGCACATTGTGCTTTTGATAAGGGGTTTGATATAAAAATGCTGGAGGCTATAAAAGGGCACGACAATTGGACGATGGTACCTATCATGAAAAACCTTCATGCTTTTGACTGGGTTTGTCCTGATGGCCACCGCCGGTACCAGGGACCAAGCGGTCCTTGCAAGGAGTGTGGAAAAGAAACGGTCAGGGACATTCTCTGGCAACCCAAGAGAAGTCCTAACAGCGTTTCTTACTGTTTCGACTCAACACCCCACTTTCAATATTTCGGCGACTGGGCCAAGCGTCCCGAAGGACAGGGTGAAATTACCGAAACAATGTCGCTTCAGGGATCATGCTGGATGCTTACCCGGGACAAATATTGGGAGCTTGGTGTTTGTGATGAGAATTTTGGTGGTTGGGGTTCGCAGGGAATTGAGGTCGCGGTCAAAACCTGGCTTTCAGGCGGAAGCGTGATGGTCAATAAAAAAACCTGGTATGCGCATATGTTCCGCACCCAAGGAGGAGACTTCGGATTTCCCTATCCTATTTCGGGGAAAGACCAAGAAAAGGCCAAGTCTTATGCCCGTGATCTTTTTTTTAACAACAACTGGCCTAAGCAAGTTCGTCCGCTTTCTTGGCTAGTCGAGAGATTCTGGCCGGTCAAAGGCTGGACTGAGGAAGACCTAAAAAAACTCAAAGCAAATACTTTCAGATTTTCCAATAAAACAGATGTCAAACCAGCAGAAAGTGAGCCTCAATATGAGGTGAAATCCCGTAGCGTCCGAATACTTGCGGACTGGTACCGGGATGAACCCGGCGAGAACGGTACAATACAAGGTATCGTCTACGATGCTGCTGATCAGGTTGGTATGCCAGAGGCCACCGAACCGGTGGCTAGCAGCATAGAGAATGATGGGCCAACCAAGGGTCTTATTTATTATAGCGATTGTACACTTGATGAGAAAATTGCGACTACTGTCCGGGATCAGCTTCTTTCGATCAGTCAGGAAAAAGGTATCCCGATTGTCAGTGCAACCCTAAAGAAAATGGATTTTGGTGTTAAAAATATTCACTTCCCTTCCTTGAAAAAGGGCTATCCGGCGATGTTTAAACAAATTGTCGCTGCACTTGAGCATAGTACCGCTCAAATCATATTTTTCTGCGAACACGATGTCCTTTATCACCCAACCCATTTTGACTTTACTCCACCGGATAAAAACACATTTTACTATAACCAAAATGTTTGGTTTTTGAGAACCACTGACGGGCACGCGCTGCACTATGACGTCAACCAGCTCTCAGGCCTTGCAGGCTATCGTGAAGCACTTCTCACTCATTTTCGCGAGCGCTACGAAAAGATAGAAAAAGAAGGCTTTAGTCGCAGAATGGGCTTTGAACCAATGACTCACAACCGTATCAATTGGAAAAACGTGTTTAAGATGGAAACCTGGAAATCTTTATACCCCAACATAGATATCCGCCATGCAGGCAATGTCACCGGTCAAAGGTGGAAGAAAGGCGAATTTCGAAACCAGAATCTTCTTAAAGGCTGGATTGAAAGCGATTCGGAAATCCCCGGCTGGGGAAAGACAGTTAATTTGATCAAAAATATTAACTAAATTTTTGATTATTCGAGCTTGTTTTTACAACTTTTTAAAAGTGTTTTTACAAGTTTTTAATACTTTTTTCAATAAGTTATATTCTTTGCTAGCGTTTTTCTTAACTATTTGCTATAGCCTCTTGGAAAGCTATTAGTTTTTACTCTGAACACATTCTTAATCAAATTGGAATTGGCTGACAATAATATTGCAATACTCTTTTTAAGCAAATATTATTAGTCATAACCTGCTACTATGACGTCCTCCCCGGGATGTTAGCGCTTGGCTTTCTCGAAACTTATATAATATTTCCTTTATTTTTATTAAAATTAACTTTTGAGGCTAAATGCTAATTATAGGTTGTTTAAAAGCTTAGTTGTAATATTTTTCCTAAAATTGTATTTTTTAAATAACTTAATTTTAAGAACAATTAATTTATTCAGTAAATTATGTTAATTTTTCGGTTCAATACAAGTAAGTATTTGTGATATTAATTTTATCGATAATTAAATATTACGACATTTATCTATCACCATTTGCTAAATTGAACCTTAACTAAAGGATAATATTAATAACGTAGGAATTTCGTCAGTATTAAATGTAGGACAGATTAATCTTTATATTTAATATATGTCTCTTTTATACATATAGAAATGAACTAGTCTATTTACAATATAAGATGAATTAAGTTATCATTAAATAAACATTATCTAAAGATAATAAATAATATTTTAACCTTTAGTAACACAGATCATATACTTTCTATATTCAATTATTTTGAGTTTCCAGAATAACTTAATTTTATACTGATTTGTTAAACACATTAGGTATTTTCCATCTATAATATAGGTCAATTGTATAATACTGCTTATTTTGCTTATATTATCGTTTATAATCGAACAAACCCCTTGAATTTTGTCAAATCTGATTTTCTAACGTCTTCAAAACCTTAGCTTATACATTAATTTTGGTAAAAGTTATAAGCATTTATCGTTTGATGGTCAAATGAAACTGTATTTACAACATTTTCAAAGTTATTTACAAGTTATTAACATTTAATTAGTCTGCTTGACTATAATAATACGATAAGCTTGGTTTAATTAAAAGAATGGCGAACCAGGTAGTTTAGCTTAAAACAAATAATAGTTCGTTGATTATCATTTACAGAAGTCTATAGGTCTCGATTTCGTTAATATTATTATATTGAAGCTAATTACTTAATATAGGATATATTTATATTTTCTTTCTTGTTTTCAGCCTCAAAAGCAAGATTTTAAACAACTGAAGCTTAAGCACAAATTAATTGTTCGGAATATAATCCTAAACTAAGGCCAAAACACTTATTTTGCTTAACTTAATATTAAATCACAAAATAGGACTATTGACATACTCTTTTCTCAATCGAGGGACTTTGTTTGACATCAACTATAAGTTACCTTATCATGCTTTATAAATTCTCATTTATTTAAGTAAGATTATATGATAAATTATAACAGTTAATTACTGGGAATATTAGTAATTATATGTTAGTGAATATTATAAAATAAACTACTAAACTAACTATAAGATAAAAAAGAGTATTCCTCAAAAAATCATCAATCTTAGTTGTTTTTCCATCTTGACATTAGTATTATCAAGTTTTACTTTATTATTACTACAATTAACTACCATGAGCTCAGAGGATCCAATTCTAACAATATCGGTTGCAGCAAACCTTCTTAAGCTTCACCCCCGAACCTTGATGTTGTATGAGAAAAGTGGCCTTATTACTCCCCACAGAACCGCAGGTTCACGCCGACTTTTTTCGCTAAAAGACCTGGAAAGGCTACAATTTGTTAAATACTTGAGCCAAAAACAAGGTGTGAATCTGACTGGAGTAAAAATTATTTTACAAACCCTAGAACTGGCTCAAAAAAAAGGTTTAAGACTAAAAAGGATTCTTTTTCCCTCATATAGACCACAAGCGCTTATTTAATACACTCCTCCACTTTCAAAATTAGTCATTGATTTAACCAAAAAATTTAACTAAAGTGAAAATAGTCGTAATACAATACGGCGCTAAATTATTGTTGGTGCAATACAATGCAAAAATATAGGATTCCTCTTTTCTATCCTTATATTCCGAGAGGTGTCAAAGAGGCGGTGAAACGTACGTTAAACACCCGCTGGATTGGCCAAGGCCCACAAGTTACGGCGTTTGAAAGATTATGGGAAAAAAAGATCTCTTCTCCCAATAAAGCCGTAGCTGTTGGTTCGTGTACCGATGCCCTGCACTTAGCCTACATTCTAGCTGGAATTGGCCAGGGCGATGAGGTTATTACTCCCATATTCACCTTTCCAGCAACTAACATTCCTCTTTTGTATCAAAAAGCCAAAATAGTTTTTGCGGATGTTAAGAAAGATTCTCTAAATATTGACCCTCAAGACATCACCCGAAAAATCACCTCTAAAACTCGCGCCATTGTGGTCGTCCACTATGGGGGTGTACCTTGCGACATGGATGAGATTCAGTTGCTGGCCCACAAGCACAATCTTCCTGTCATTGAAGACGCGGCCTATGCGACTGGCGTCGCATACAAAGGTCAAAAGATTGGAAGTATAAGTGACTTTACCTGCTTTAGCTTTCAGGCGGTAAAACTTTTGAACACGGCAACCGGAGGCATACTGACAATTAAAGAATCCAGCCTGGTTGATCGGGCTAAAAGATTAAGGTGGTTTGGTGCTGAAAAATCTGATTCTTACGACAGATGGGCTAAGGGAATTCCCGAAATCGGCTATCGCTATCAGACAACCGATATTGCAGCAGCCATGGGCATAGCCGCCTTAAAAACGTTGGATAAGACTATAAAACATTACCAAGATCTCGCAGATACTTACAGGGAAGGTCTGGCAGATATACCCGGGGTAACCTATATCGGCGGTCTTTCGCTTTGCATTATCTTGACTGGAAAGAGAGATAAATTAAGACAATCATTGACCAAGTATGGAATTGAAAACAGCGTGTTAGATTGTCGAAATGACCGCTTTGCCATCTTTGGTGGCCGAGTTAAAAACTGTCTGAATATGGATGAGCTGGAAAATAAATATTTAATGTTGCCCACCCACCATTTCTTGCGTAAAAAAGATGTTGAATTTATCTGCCAGGTCATTAGAAAGGCGGTCGGGAAAATATGAAGATTAATCATGTCGGCTGGGTCACTAACGACCTACAGAAGTTCGAAAGCTTCTGGGTCAAGACGTTGGGGTTTAAGAAGATCTGGGAGTCGCACCTGACTTCCGAAATGACTCTAGCTTTGTTCGCAATTGGCGGTGGTGCTAGATGTTTGCGCTATCAAAAGGATCAAATAATTGTCGAGTGTCATGTTTTTGACACACCAGTTGCTAAGAATAAACTGCCTTTTCAGAGATTTGGATTAAACCACATTTGTCTTTGGGTTAGGAACCGTCAGGAATTCCTCAAAAAGCATAGCTTTCAAACTCACATTTACCATAATCCCAAAGGCTGGGATAACATTTTTATCCGTGATTTTGAAGGTAACTGGATCGAACTTAAAGAAACTTTTAAAAAGGA
>CAYSZS010000015.1:0-30000 GCA_964435575.1 uncultured Gammaproteobacteria bacterium
GGGCTGGAGGCACCGGCCCACAGGCAGTATTTCCCACATCATCCATGTCTCCTGAAACAGTGTAGGTCCCAGATCCCGGCGCATATCCAGTAATCTTTAATACATTCAGATCGGGTGGATTAAGAGTATTATCAGTTGCCGACGCAACCCCGGGAGGACAAGATGCTGCGCTTGTTTCACAAACACTGGCAACGGCAGAATTTGAAACAGTTACTGTTATTGAATCAACCGCCCCATTCACGGTATTTATGGATATGGGTAGTGTAACGGTCGCTCCGGGAACCAGGTTCACATCACCCGGATTAAGAGTACAGGAAGGGGGCAAAGCGGCGATAACATTGACTACGAAAGAATCTGTATAAGAACCGCAATTTCCTCCCCTTGAACATGAAAAGTTGTATATATGATCCGCCGTGAGACTGGTTCTTTGTCCACTAACATTATCAGGTACACCTGTTCCGTCCAAAGTGCAACCTTCTACATTACTTGCCGACCAGTGAAGTTCAAAAGTTTCACCCGAGGCAACTGTAATTGGTCCGCCACTTGGCGGATCTCCAATTTTATTTCCAGAAATATCAGCCCAACCACCACCCGGACATCTGCAGACACATGTCGGATCTGCTCCGCTTCTTCTCTGACAAGTTCTGATGTTATTGCAACCCCTTGTATTACACCCCGGTGCTGACGTACCAGTACAAGTATCTCTTCCGCTATCATCATCAGTCCCACAACATCCACCCTGAGTAAAGATAAATTTGGATGGACACTCTGGATATAAATCAAAGCCCTCACAAACACCCCAATCCCACCTTTCATATGAACAGTTTATTCTGTCGCGGCATTCGATAAGTTTTTGATCCGTCCACCTTTGAACGCAAAAGGAACCAAAACTACTTGGTTCACATCCCTCTGCCCAATCAAGCCGTCTTTCTTCAAAACAAATACCATTGTCACCACACTGAGCATGTGTAACATTTGTAATAAATAAAAAAAAACCGACAAATGACACAGTCAACGACAATTTAAATAATTTTATCTTATTCATTATCCAGTAGATCTTTATAAACGACGACTGCAGGGATTGTAAGTTCGCTGTCGGGAATGTGCAATTCTCGAAAATCCCTCAACAACCCTTCCTGGGGTTCAACCTCACTTGCAAGTTTACACAAACTACCCGACTTAAAACAAAATTCGGGATCTTTTACTCTGGTCGCCTCAGACAGATATTCTATTCCAAATTGCTCGTCTTTTTTCAAATACTGCCCAAGCTCTTCTATTGAAACATAACCAAGTTTACCTGACTCTCTGTCTTTAAGATAAACCTGACTTATGATCTTTCCATCTTCAGTATTTCCTCCAAGATATATATTAATCTCATGAGTGACATTTTCAAATGGATACGTTGCTTTGATAAACGTATCATTACCCTTCTTATAAATCTCCTTAAAAACTGGCTGTACATAATCTAAACGCCACTCTTTACCTTCTCCTATAGTCACATAGTTATTTATAAATACGGGGTAAGCCAACTGAGATCCAGACCTAGTCTGGTCACTTAATTGCAATCGAGTAACGCGGAAATAATATAATCCGATAATAATAAAGGTGGAAAAAACAATAAAAAAAATAATATATATAATTTTTTTGTAATTCATGAATTAATATTAGTATAAAAAAACCTACTTGGTCAATGCTACACCTTTACAAATGAAGTTTTTAATTAAGTAATAAAAATCTATTGGATTGCAATTAGATCTGCAGCTAAAATAAAATTGTCAGGCCATAAATTATTTTCATTTGAAGGGTCAAGGATTTGATCCTGATTCTGGGTATCGGCTAGATCACTAAGCCAATAACAATTTCTGGATTCTTCACATAAATTAGAAAAGGCTGGATAAATTTTAAAATAGTGTCGAATTTCTAGTTGATCTCCCGGTTCTAATGCGTTTAAAAAAGCCTCCCGAGTAATCCACTGCTTACCCGGTCTGTAGGTTGAACCCAAATAAAAAATGGGTTGATCATGCTCAACAACAATTCCTCTTGAAGTAACCTCGGTTTTAGGAATCTCACTATCAATAAGCGTTGCGAGGTAAAACTCTCTTGTTATATCTGGATTTCTCAGATCTGGACTTACAACCTTAATAACCTCAAAACTCACTTCACCTAATCTGTTAAGGTCCTTTGTAAGAATCCCATACTCCCCTGTATATACAGGATAAGCGTGTCCTGTAATTAAAGTATCGGTGTCATACCCATATTCTGGACCGGTCCAGAATTCTCTTTCACGGGCACCTGCAATCAATTTTGCATAATATTCAACAAAATCACCTTTCCACTCGTCATTACTAAAGATAAATCGTCTTCCTTCCTCATCATATACATAAATCAATTTGCTTTCTTCATCATAAACTAAATCTTCAACCGGAATCTGCCAATTCATCAAACCCACTCTGCCAATATCAATAACCGGACTTTCTTCTTTAGGATTTAAAATTGTTCCCATTGGTTCCTCTACACCATCCCTAACTTGATATAATATTCCATCCTTATATACCAAATTCGCTCCTGCTTCACCCAAATTTCTAATATTACTTTCTAACATTGTTAGAACCTCTGTCGGAGTGGGAGTTGGCTCGAGGGTTAAAGTTGGATCAGGCCCAGCCGCTTGGGCGCTTTGGGCAAGAAGCCCCATTAAAGCATCGATAAAAGAGGGAGATACTGGGGTAGGTTGGGGTGAGGGGGTGGGACTTACACCAAGGTCAAATTCCTGTGCATCCAAGCTTTGCTCGATACCTGAAAAGGGGTCTATATATTTAAGTATCTTGATTTCCCCGTTTTCATTTTTCTCGACCTTAAGAATAAAGATGTCAAAGTATGAAACCCATGAATCTTCTAATTTAGTATTCCCCACATCATCTGTTAATTCTACCTGAAATTCATCTGCCAAACCTATCGCCACTTCCCCGTTTTCACCTTCGGCAATTACCATCGGAATAAGTTTACTTTCATTGCCTTTTCCCGGAGGGACATATCTGCCGTCTTGAATATCTACCAAAAAGTACGATTTGCCGTTTCCGTTAGCGTAGCCGCGGGCTTCTGATTCTTGGCTTTGAAGTTCGGTTAATTTTATGCCTTTAGGATTAACCATCATCCCCAAATTAAATTGAGCCCTGTTAAAGCTTTCGGCTATTCCCAGCTCCTCTGGGTTTACTCCTAACTCAACAGTAAAAGACTCATTTACGACCGAACCGCCAAAATTATCCTCAATCGGCAAAATCTCATCAATCCCTTGAGTTACCGGGTTCACCTCTTGGGATTGGATTTCTTGAACAATGGCGGGTGGCGGGGACGCAGAACTTCCATCGCAGGCCGAAAGTACTAGAGATGCAACCACAAGGGTTGGTGCTAACTTTCTAGCTGATTTTCGACCTTTCTCTGTCGACATAGCCGAAGCCAACAGTGCAGTAGAAACTACAACTCCAAATGCTGCTAGAACATTTTCATCCACGTCTCCTTTCTCAGAAACACCGGCAAGAATTCTTTCTACCTCGTCCTCCAAATTAGTGATATCATTGCGATTTACAACTTTAACTAAATCTTTTATAGTTGATCTGGCCACTTCGCCCAATTCAAGTTCAGCAATTTGTTCTCTGAATAACCCCAGGCCCAATTCATCAAATGCTTTGCTTTTAATATCGGCTAGTCTTTTTAGGTCTCCTTTGTTTCGATTGCCAATTTCTCTGGTAAATGTCCCCAAACCTTCATCTGTTTTCAAAAATGAGTAAAGTTCTTCTGTGGCGTTTCGTCTCACAGGCTCAACCTCCGAAGCGGCCAATCCAGAAGTTCTGTCACCAAAAGATTCTGCATCCCCCCTAAGGGTTTCAATCAGGCTACTGAAACTAGATAATTGATCCCCAAAAGTATTGGCCATCTCGGGAGCAAACACAGGAGCTTCTGAGCTGTAACCTGATACTTGAAAAGCAGCATTCCCCTTACGCCTACCAGGCTGACGGGCTGGTTTTGACTCTCTGGGCCCTTTCAAACTCGCACCCGGGCCTCGACTACCTTCCCTACGCTCCCCAAAAGGTTTCGGGACTCCTTGTGGGAAAAATTCCCCTGGGGTGGGTATAGGATTAGAAAGAGCTCGAACTAAATTGGGTGCTTTGGCTATAAGTGGTGCTGGATTTTCTACTATCGGCATGTTTTTATATAAAAGCTTTAATCAGTAAACAATCGGTGCAATCCGCGATTGAACCCTCTGCAACTTAGCTCTCGGCTTTACGCCCTTCGGGCCAATTCTGTTCGAATACGCCTCGAGATGCGTCAGCTTAAGGGTCGTTTTGCTCTTTTTAAAATATTTATAGCTGTAAAACGAAAAACCCTCCGATTTGGAGGGTGTTAACTTTCAGGGTCTTATTAAACCCATTAAAAAAAGACTTAAATTTTCTGCCATCTTTTTCATTTCTTTTTTTCTTAACGCTTATTGATTATTGATTATGTCCTTCAGTTTTTCAGTTTTTTAGTTCTTAAGTTAAAGATATTATACCACTTATCCACAAATTTTCCTCTATACGCCCCTTGACGCAGCAAGAGCTCTTACTTGCTCTCGAGGTTTAAGTCCTCGCATCACAAGAGAAAGTCTTCGGGGTCTAAGCCACAATCGGTTTACACGATTGCGGCTTGACATTCAAAATCTCACATTTATACTCAATAATGATTAATTTGTTTTCTTCTTAAAATACAATGGATAAAAATCTTGCCCAAGAAGCAATCCTTGCCGCCCTCTCCGGAAAATGGCAGCTAGCACTCTCCTTAAATAAAGAAATTTTAAAAAGTGAACCCAACGACATCGAAGCACTGAATAGACTGGCCAGAGCCTACTCTGAAATCGGAAACATCAAAAAAGCAAAAGTAACGGCCCAGAAAGCTTTAAAAATAGATCCTTTTAACCCCATCGCCTCCAAAGCTCTTGAAAAATGGAAAGGCTTGAAAAAAAGCGAAGTTTATGCACAAAAACCCTCCGATCCCCAAATTTTTTTGGAAGAACCGGGTAGAACCAAAATTTTAAACCTTTTACATTTAGGAAGTCCCAAAATAATGGCAAAATTAGACGCCGGGGACGAAGTAAAGTTAAATTCTCATCCCCATAAAGTCAGCGTCAATACGTTCGACGGGAAGTATATCGGCAAACTTCCCGACGACCTTTCAGCCAGGATTAGGAAATTGATTTCTTTGGGTAATGAGTATCAGGTTTTTATAAAATCAATTGATAAAAATGGTGTCAAAGTTTTTATCAGAGAAGTTAAACGTTCTCCCAACTTAAATGACATTCCCTCTTTCTCTAGTGAAAAAATCGAATACGTCTCATTCACTCCGCCGGAGCTTGTTCACCGTAAAGAAGAATTTGAAGTTGAGGCAGAAGAAGACGAAGAATAATTTTTTTCAAAATTCGCTCCCAAATTTCTTTCCCAATACAATTTCCAGATCAAAGTTTCCCTCAGGATAACCCGGCATAGGTTGGCAACTAAATAAATTTCTGATTAATTCCCCTATTCTTTTGTCGTTACTTTTAACCAGACAAACGATATCAATCTCGCTCTCCCTGGTAATTGACGAAACTTTTCCTCCCAATACTTCGAGAACCTGAGTTAGCTCTTGGGTGGAATTAGTTTCCCCTGTTCTGTCTCTTAGATTAATACGGAAGGGTCCTTTAGACATTTGGGGGTCGGCAAAAATAATTGCGATTCTTTGGGGAATTTTTCCCTCCAGCTTAAAGCCGTAAGTTCCGTCAGAAAGTGTAGCTTTTCTTAGATAACCTGTTTCTTCAAGATGAATTTCGACCCTTTTCGAATTTTCTATCCCTAATGAAAAAAAAGCCAAACCAAGTTTGTCCCCCAAACCTAAATTTGTGTCATATCGACCGAATATTGCTTTAGTAAACCCCAAAGCGCTGGAACCGCTTAACCCCAAGCTTTGTTTATCTGCCCAAACAAAAGCCGGGAATTTAAAATGCCGGGTTACTGTTTTAGCCAAAAGAGCGCCTTTTTCACCTTCCTGATAGCCAAGCTGCCAGACGCTAGCGAGTTTCCAAACTCCCAGATTTTTAGCTACTTCTACTTCCGTTTCCCCCGGAATCGAAATGCTTATAATCTCGTTAACCTCCGGATCAAATGTTGTAACGATAACGTCGTCTTCCGAGTCTCGGGTTACAATAGTAATCTTATCTTCTCCGTTCCAAAAGCTTCTATTTAATAATATTACCAAGCCAATAAGTACACCGGCAAAAATGACTAAATAAAAAAATATCTTAAATTTAGGTCGGGCCTTCTGCAAACGCAGGGCCTTCTTTTTACGTCTTTGGGCAGGCATGGTTTTTCTGACTGATTATTTGCTAATAATATTTTGTTCTAATTAATCTCGTTTTCGGATTATTATTGTTATTTAACCGATGCGAATGATAATAATATTCGTGTCATTCGCATGCTCATAGGCATTTTTTGCATCGCTCTTTATGTAAATATTAACCTATTAAAATGGTTTTTGCCGACTTTGGCTAACTTATCCCCTGAAAACCCATAGGTCTTAATAATGTGTCTAATGTGGTCTCCGGCTACAACATCGGGAACTATAACATAATTTGCACCTGATTCATAAAACTTCAATGCATTAGTCCTTGTGCTTGCCGTAAAGATTGACAGAGGTTTTTTAGCTAGTTTTCTGATATATTCCAGTAGAACCAAATTGTCTGTCAAGCCGTCAATCGTAGATATGATTAATTTGGCCTGATCTAAAGAAACAGCCTCTAAAATCTCCGGGTCTGCTATATCCCCAAAAATGACCGGATAGTTCTCGGCTGTCAACTTCTTATAAACTTCAGGGTTAAAATCAACAATTACAAACGATATATTTTTCTTTTTAAATAAAGATAAAAGTCGATAACCGGTGCGATAGCAACCTATAAGCACTATATGATCCTCCAACACTTCGTCTTTTAAAAGACTTATTTCCTGGGTGTTTTTTCTCTCGAAAATCTTAAGGTTATCCTTGATTTTAAGATATAGTTTATCAGCCCCCAGAATCAAATAAGTTGACATTGTCATTGTTATAGCAGCTATTGTAACCGTGAGTGCAACATGAGATTGGCTGATGTGACCAAGACTATAACCCATTGCCACGACTATCAAAGAAAACTCCGAAATCTGGGCAACCGTCACCGAGGCCAAAAACGAAGTCCGTCTTTTAAATCTCAAAAATCCCATAACTATCATTACAATAATCGGATTTCCCACCAGAACCAGAAGTGAATAGATTATGGCCGGAAGCAAAATTTCCGACAAATTTCCGACTACCAAATTTGAACCTAAGCCCAAAAAAAATATTGTAAGAAAAAAGTCCCGTAAAGGCCTTGTCCTCGAAGCAATCTCCAAATGTTCAGGTAAATTGGAAAGAGCCAATCCAGCCAAAAATCCGCCTATTTCCAGAGTAAAACCAATCTTGGTAACAAGCGCAGATAAGCCAAGCGCCCAGGCGATGCTGACAATAAATAATAGCTCGCTTGAATTCGCAACATATTTTTCGAAAAGGTTAGGTAATATTTTTTTAGAAAGGATCCAAAGAGTTGCTAATAGTAAAAGTGCTTTGATTGCTAATGACGAAAGGTCGGCAAATTCTATCCCTCCCCTTCCGAAACCGGATAGGAAAATTAAAATTACAATTGCGACGAAATCCTGAACCAGTAAAAACCCGACAGATATTTTCCCATACAAGCTTCCCAAAGCGTTTTTTTCAGAGAGAAGTTTAACTATTATTATCGTTGACGAAAAAGAAACAGCAATTGCCAAATAGGAAGAGGTAACCAAATTAAACCCAAGTAGAATCCCCAGCAACATCCCAACACCAAATGTAAAGACTATTTGACCGATGCCCGTGTAGAAAGCCGCCTTCCCTACGGTCGGAAGTTCCCTGACATTCATTTCCAGGCCAACAAGAAACAGCAAAAGCGCGACTCCAACTTTACCCAATCCCTCAACTAGGGTATTGTCCTTCAATAAACCTGTTACGGCAAGCAAAAAACCGGCAAAAAGGTAGCCTATAAGAATTGGTTGTCTTAATCTTTTGACTAGTATTCCAAAGATAGCGGCCGTTGACAAAAGTATCGCGATCTGTGAAAAGTCCATTAGTTCCAGCTTACGGGGTTTGAGGAAGCTTTTCAAGAGAAGCTAAGACGTTAGAAAGCTCCCGTGGTAAGGCTGAGGCAAAACTTACACTTTTTTTAGTTTTTGGATGACTAATAGTAATCTTTGCTGCATGTAAGAAAAGTCGCGGACACCATTTACGATCGCTTCGAGCTGTTTTTCTGCCTGCATAGAATTCATCTGAAACAACCGGATATCCGAGATGTTTTAGGTGTATTCTGATCTGGTGAGTTCGGCCTGTTTTGGGAAAAAGCTCTAATAAAGTATAAGAAGTTTGAGGATTGAAGTTAGAAGATTGATTTAGAAGTTTGAGATCCGAATTTTGAAGTCCGACTTCTGACTTCCGTCTTCGGCCTTCATTTTCCGACTTCTGACTTCCGTCTTCTGTCCTCATTCCAAAGTAACTTCTTACTTTATACCCGGTGACTGCTTCCCTGCCTCCCGGCAAGACACCAAATCGTTCTCTGTTCCAGGGTAATCTTCCCACTGTAACTTTTACATCCCCCTCTTTAGGATCCACTTCGCCGTGAACCAAGGCCGTATAAGTTTTGGCCACTTTCCTGTTTTTGAACTGGGTTTGTAAATTTTCGAATGCCTCTTTGTTTTTAGCCACCAACAAAACTCCGCTTGTTTCTTTATCCAACCTGTGAACAATTCCTGATCGGTATTCCGCGCTATTGGCCAGTGGATAATCAAAATTTCTTCTCAACCAGTTTTGGAGAGTGGGGGTATTTTGTTTGGTTATCACCTCATTTACGATCCATCCCGAAGGTTTATCTAAAACCAAAATATCATTATCTTGATAAATTACTTTAGGGGTGGCATACATGGTTAAATGGTTAAATGGTTAGATGGTTAGATGGTTACATGGTTAAATGGCTAAATTTGAATATCAGTAAAACCACACAGACTATTCAGTCATTTTATCATTAAAAATCATCAAAAAACCGCCTTTCGGCGGTTATTTCTACTAACTACTCACAACCAACTACTAACGACAAAGTTTATTTCTCCCTCCTCGCCTGGTCCTCTGCACAAAGCGTTGCCTCAGGATACGCCATGAGACGATCGGTATCAATCATTCTTCCGCAATCCTCACAGATTCCGTATTTACCTATCTTTATTCTTGTCAAGGCTTTTCTGGTTTGGATAATTCGTCTTTCCAATTGTTCCTTTATTGCAGAGCTTTTAGCATGACCAAATTGTTCGTAAGCATCAGCATCGGGGGATGCGTTATCCATGAGTCTAGTTGTATCTTTGAAAGGATCCTCTTCATCGATTTCTTTCTTCCTCTTTTCCAAGATATTTAATCTTTCCTGCAAAAATTTTGCTACAGGAGCTAAAAGTTTCGCGGGAAAGTTTATTATACCGGTTATTTTAGACCCTTTTCTAAGTTTCTTATGATTTCTTTTATTGACGGCACTATTTTTTTTCTTCATGAGCTTCTTGCGAGATTGAAAAGAATCAAGAATGATACAAAAGAAACAATCGCTGAAAGGACGACGTCCTTATTGCCGACAAAGGATAACACACCAACATCTCTCGTTGCAATAATTGCCCTCACTAAAAATAAACTTCCAAGGACCGTCATTCCGCTAAAACCTACTTTTCCTGATTTGTACCAACTAAAGGTTTTGTATCGCCTGTCCAAAAACACAAAAATGATTAATAAAACCGAAGTTGCTAAGGCGCCTAATCCCGAAGTAACTTTATTTGTGTTTATCCAATTGTAAAAAAACACAAAGCCATAAAGTATCAACGAGGACAATATTCCGGCTTCAAGAGCTTCAAAAACCCTTAAGTTGAAGCGGATTGTTCCAACAAAAATGCCCAAACTTCCGCCCAAAAAACTTGTCCAAAACCACCAGTCGGGCGCAAAGTTATCCGAAACTATGCTTCCAAGCGAAAACCCCAAAAGCGTATAAAAGGCCGTAGTAAATATCTGGTTTTGTGTATAGTCTTCTTTAAGACGCCTCCAAAAGAGAAACAAAAATAAGATAACCGCCAAAAAGCTGAAAATTATTTTTAAAACCATATTATGAATAATAACACAAACTACTCTGGCCTCAAAAATTTGACTTTCTTATAAATTTCTGTTTATTATATCTCTTACTGTGCTTGAAACACCACACGTGATTGTTGCGGCAGCAATAGCAGTAAACGTAGCTAATCCTGCCTTGGCAATCCCCTTAGCCCTGGGTAGCCATTTTGTATTAGAAAAAATCCCCCACTGGAACCCGCATTTAAATACAGAGCTTAAAAAGTATGGCAAGATTACTTCTCAAAGTACAAATATTGTAATTGCGGACTCGGCTTTGGCTCTAAGTCTGGGGGGTCTTACAGCCTATATAATGCTTCCCGACGTCGGTTTGGCGCTTACGGTTCTTTTAGCCTGCTTTGTCGCAGTAATGCCTGACCTTATCGAAGCCCCGTATTATTTCTTACGTAAAAAAAGCGATTTTATTGTAAAAAAATGGATTCCTTTTAAAAAGTCAGTACAAATCGATGCATCAAAAGGATTTGGCTTGCTTACACAACTTCTGGTGGTCTTGGCTTCAATCTGGTGGATACTAACTTGACTTCATTTTGCTCTTTCAACGTACTCCCCTGTCCGCGTATCAATTACAACACTATCGC
This sequence comes from uncultured Gammaproteobacteria bacterium, assembly GCA_964435575.1. Classification (GTDB taxonomy): domain Bacteria; phylum Patescibacteriota; class Microgenomatia; order UBA8517; family UBA8517; genus GWB1-39-12. The sequence goes on from CAYSZS010000015.1 coordinate 10,833, forward strand.
CATTATTAAAAAAAAGAGGCACCTTGAGACTCATTCCGTTTTCCAACTTAGCCTGTTTATATACATTTGATGCGGAATTTCCCTTTACACCGGGAGGCGTATCGCTAACTTTCAAACTAACTTTTGGCGGAATTTCAATAGAAAGAGGTTTTTCGTCCCAAAATTGGACCGTTGCCTCGTTTCCTTCTTTGATGTAGGTCAGTTCGTCCTCAATAATATTTTTTGATATTTCGACCTGGTCGTATGTTTTAGGATCCATAAAAATAGCTTTTAGATCGTCCGAATATAAATATTGAAGCTTCCTTTTAAAAGTATTTATTTCATCAACCTTAACGTTAGAGCTCATGGTTTTCTCTTCAATACCACCGGTTTCCAAATTTCGTGCAGTTACTCTTACGGTTGCCCCACCCCTACCTATCTTTATGTGGGCATATTTTATTACTTTGTAAGGTCTGCCGTTTAATAAAAACGTCACACCATTTTTAAGATCGGTTGACTGAATCATATGAAATAGTTGTAGGAAGTTAGATGTAGGAAGTAAGCGATAAATAATAAATTCAATATTTTCTTACATCCTACATCCAATATCTTACATCCTAATTAACCATTTACCATTCTTTTGTACCAACTTATCGTCAAACCAAAGTTCCCCTTCTTGCCTCAAATCCTTAATCATGTCCCAATGAAGGGCCGAAACATTTTTACTTTTCGTTTCCAAATATCCAAAACCAAGAGCAAGATGTATTGTACCCCCGATCTTTTCGTCAAATAACCCGTCTTTTGTAAACCTGTCAATTTGAAAATTGTTGCCGACTCCAAACTCACCGATTACTTTTGATCCTTTATCCGTATCAAGAATGCCGTTCAAATCACCTTCTCCCTTCGAGGCTATGGCTTTTGTAACCGAACCGTTTTTAAATTCTAACCTGACGTCATGGAATTCCTTACCTAATTGTAATGCGGGGTAGGTAAATGTTATAAAGCCGTTGGTTGAATCTTCGATTACCGACGTAAAGACCTCGCCATCAGGCATGTTGTGTGTTCCGAAAGCATTTATTGCATTTCTGCTTCTAATACTGAATCTTAAGTCGGTCTTCTCAGCCAAAATGTGCACTTCATCTGTTGCGTCCATCAACTTTTTCAATTTTTCCTGTTCCTTTTCTTTATTCCTCCAGTCAACACCCGTAATTGCATTAAGAACAAAATTCGAATACTCGCTTAAAGACATATCTGCCTCTTGTGCTTGGGAATTTGTTGGATATCTAGTTACCACCCATCTAGTTTTTTGCACTCGGTAATCCTGTATAGGTTTTGTTATCTTGCTTCTTTCAGAAATTTTATTTGCATCCACATTCGAAAGTCCCCTTGTATTGGCCGGGGCACCGATTCTGATATAACAGTCCATAGATTTAATTTCGTCCATTTCCACTTGAGGAAAAGCCTTTATCTGCCTAGCTGAAGCGTTATTGAGGTAGATCTCCGAAAACTCATAATCCGACAATCTCAGCCTAATCTCGTTCGCACCACGTTTAACTAAAAGTTTGTATACCTCCAAAACAAGTGGTTTTGCTTCTGATTCAAAAAACACGATAACGTTTTCACCCTTTTTTAATTTTAGAGAATAATCAACCAGAATCTCGGCTTGTTTTATAACTCTTAGATCAATAATACTCATACGTTGGTATTTTACTTTACGGATATGTTTGAAGCAATTAGGAGGTTTTAAAAACTTCTTGCTCTAACTTTTCAATTCTATCAATGTGCTCGCTTAATATTCCAGACATGACGATCCTTTCTTCATCGAATTTCTTAAATTGTCCCGCTATATCAACTAAGTGTTCCATAACTTTATTAAACTTCTCATCTAGCTTCAAATTTAATTCATCTTTAAAATTTTCAATTTTCTCGTCAATTTGATTAAAAAGTCTGTAAACAAAAGTTTCTGTTGCAACTTTATCTTTCCATTGCTTAACCATAACTACAATTTATTGTATAATTACCACGCTGTCAATTATATCTTACTCATGCCGAGGTGGCGGAATGGTAGACGCGCAGGTCTCAAAAACCTGTAAAGATAACACTTTGTGGAGGTTCGACTCCTCTCCTCGGCACAAGGATTATTCAATCAGCTTTCCTTAGTTATTATCATGCCATATCCAGATTTCGAACCAAAAATTCCAAGCAATGCAACACATGGTAAACTTACGAGGCCTGGAATCTTCATTAAAGCAGATCCTGCCTCGCTTGAGGAAAATATCGATAATCCTACTATTGAATTGGTAAATAAAGTTTCAGCACCTTTCGACGATATGGTTACTGCTCTATTTTCTATGCTCAATAATAAACGTAGTTAAAAACCTTTGCTTCGCTTAGTTTCACGACCATAAGAACCTTTCATTACATAACCTTGCGGGCGTTTGGTCTCCCTCCCGTAAAAACGCATCCTGTCACCTCTGAAGGATAATTTTAATGACGTAAGACGGCCATTTCTATGTTTGGCGATGTCCAAATTAATATTTTCCAGATTTTCTTCGTCCTCTCGCCACAAAAACATTACTACATCCGCATCCTGTTCAATACTCCCCGATTCCCGAAGATCCGCCAGTTGTGGTCTCTTTGGTCCACCTCTCTGCTCAACTGCACGCGAAAGCTGCGACACTGCAAGGACCGGAATCTTTAGTTCTCTTGCCAAATTTTTTAATCCTTGTGAAATTTCCGAAACCTCCTGAACCCTATTTTCAAGTTGACGGGAACGGGCAAGCTGAAGATAGTCGACAACTAAAAGATCAACTCCCGATTCGACCTGTAGCCTCCTTGCCTTTGTTCTCATCTCTAAAATTGAAAGAGCCGGTGTGTCGTCAATAAAGATTGGCGCTTCGGCAAGCTCCCCCATTGCATTAGATAAATTTGTAAAATCGTCTTCCGATAGTTTTCCCGTCTTTAATTTCCAGGCATCGATATCGGCCTGAGCAACCAAAAGTCTATCCACAAGCTCTTCTTTACTCATCTCGAGCGAGAAAAACCCTACAGGCCTCTGGTGCTTAACGGCCAAACTTTGGGATATATTTAGAGCAAGAGTCGTTTTGCCGATTCCTGGCCTTGCGGCCAGGATTAAAAGATTCGATTTTTGCATTCCGGCTAAAACGTCGTCCAAGTCTTTAAAACCTGTCGGCGCACCTCTTAACCCCTCTGCCTGCTTGTGAAGTTCGTCCAGTCTGTCAAAAGATTCAGACAGCGCGTCTCTGACGGGAGCAAAACCCCTTTTGATGTGTTTTTGAGTCAAAGTAAAAACCTCTCCCTCCGCTTTATCCAAAAGTTCATCTGCCGCCAGACCTTCATCCATTGAAAGCTCGACCAAGCGACTTGCTGCTTTCATAAGTGACCTTTTTGTTGCCGAATCTTTTACGATACGCCCGTAGTGCTCAACGTGGGCTGCCGTCGGGACTTTATTTGCGATTTCAACTAGGAAACTTACTCCGCCTATTTTTTTAAGAACCTTTCGTTTCTTCAGCCTTTCAGAAATCGTAAGAACATCAATCGGAATCCTATCTTCGTAGAGTTCAAGTGCGCACTCGTAAATTTCTCTGTGCCTATCGTCATAAAAATCATCCGGCTTCAAAAATTCGGCAACGGCTATTATTGCATCACGGTCTAGTAAAAGTGCACCAAGAACCGACTCCTCTGCCTCAGGAGAATGGGGCGGGATACGGACTTGAAGTTGATCAGCCATAGTAAATTAAAACTCTAAATTCTAAGCTCAAAATTCGAAACAATATCTAATATTAAATTTTCAAAATTCAAAAAAGTTTTACCATTGGAATTTTGAGTTTTGAGTTTATTTAAAATTTAGAATTTCGGATTTAGGATTTCTTTTCCAATACCACCACTTTCATCTCTTCACCTAGCTCACTTTTCTTTATACTTAATTTCTCGATCCTCTCGACGGGTAATCCAGTCTCTTTAAGAAACTCGTCAACCGAGGATAATTCCCCAAAGGTATCCGGGTTTAGTCCAGGAGTTTTATAATGCATGGGAATTGTAATTGCCGGCTCGATGTCCCTAACTATTTCTCCGGCCTCACCCGGACCTATAGTATAGACTCCTCCGACGGGAATCATAAGCACATCAACTTCTCCCAATTCTTCAAGCATGTCTTCGCTCAGTCTATGACCTAAATCTCCCAAATGAACAAGTCTCAAATCATCCATCTCGATCACATAAATTGTATTTTTTCCTCTCTCAACACCTTTTTTTGAATCATGATAGGTCCTTGAGCCAATTATAGACACGCCCGCAATCTCATATTCACCCGGTCCATCGATAATTTTTTTTACTCCGGATACCGCCTGAACAAAACTATGGTCGTCGTGGGCGTGGGAAACCGTAACCAAGTCCGCTGATATTTTAGGAAATTTCAATCCTACTTTTTGGGGGTCAAAGGGGTCGGTTATTACCACTACCGCCCTTCCCTTAATCCTAAACGAAGCATGACCCAGATAAATTATGTCCATAGCAATCAATTGCCCTAATTATTTGCTCATCCTAGCAAAGAGTGTCTAAGTTGACAAGGGGCTTTATCTACCCTATATTAACGCTGACACTGACTAAATACTTCTGCCACAACAATGCGTAAGGAACTCATTATCGCAATAGCAGCCGGAGTCCTATTGGGACTCACCGTTGCTTTTGGCGTCTTTAGAGCAAACTCGGCTTTAAAAAAAAATAAAGTAGAAACAAAAGAGTTTGCTTCGCCGGATCAAAGCAAACTACCCAAACAAAATGGTTCTAAAATTACGCTTGCCACTCCTGAAGCGGAAGATGTAATAATCCAAAACCCGGTTAAAGTAGCAGGGATTACATTAAAGGATGCATTAGTCATCATATCTTCCGAAGATGAAGACCTATTATTGAAAGCTGATTCTTTGGGTTCTTTTGAACAGGAAGTAGAACTCCTTGGCGGGATAAACCAGTTAATAGTAGCATCATATGACGAGAGTGAGGGCAAATTTGAACAAAAACTAACCGTCGTCTTTTCAACAGAGTTTAAGGCAAGAGAGAAAGCATCCGATACCCCAACTGCAACAAATGAGGGTGATCCAATTCGGGAAAAAGTAAGAGAGAAGATTGAGGAGGTCAAGCGAAAACCCAAAGCCTACATCGGAACAATAACCGATAAACTTGAAACTTCTCTCCAGATAAAAAACACATTTGGCGAAATACAATTAATATCTGTTGATATCGAAAGTGTTGACTTCGTAAAAACGGGAAAAAGCCCAACCAGCATTGAATATAACGACTTGGCAATTGGAGATTTTATAATCGCAATGGGTTTTGCAACTAACTCAAATGGCGTTCTGGCTGCCCAGAGAATATTAGTTAGTCCGCCTTTTGAACAACCCAATCGGAGCATAATAATAGGAGAGGTAGACACGCTTGGCAAAAACACACTAAATTTAGTAGACACGTCAGGCAAAGGATGGAGCCTTACATTTCCTAAAAAATGGAAAGGGCCGGAAATAAAAGAAATCAAAGAAGGAGATAAAGTGGCCGCTGTGGTTGAACAAGAAGAAAATATTTATAAAATAAGAACCATAGAAATTACGTCAAAAAAGTGAAGCCTTCTCGAATTAGTATTTCTTTATATGATACGGCTGCTAACTGAAAAGGACATCAATCAATATCTAAAGATAAGACTACAAAGTTTAAAAACCGATCCGAAGGCATTTTTGTCTACTTTCGAAAGCGAATCAAAGTTACCTCTCGAATACTTTCAGCATAAAATTCGAAATGCCACAAAAGATCCAATTTTCGGATACTACGGCATCATCAATGAATCAAGATTAATAGCTTGCGCACAAATTTCAGAAAGCTCTTTAGATAAAAAAAGACACATCGCCTATTTTTACGAACTATACGTGATTCCCGAATTCAGGAGGAAGGGATATGCAACAAGGCTGATAAATTATCTTATCGAAAAAATCAGAAGTCAAAAAGAAGTAGAACAAATAGAATTAAGGGTTAATTCAGGTAATATTAGTGCAATTACTTTATACGAAAGGCTCGGTTTCAAAAAAATCGCCACTCTCCCCCATTCCGCCAAAGAACCCGACGGAAGTTACCAAGATGAATATTTCTATTGTTTATCATTAAATAATGCTAAACTTGAATTACTGAATGGCCAAGGTTAGATTATCTAAGTCAGCATCAAAAGTATTGTCCTCTGTCTTTGTTAGTTTCTCCGAAGTATTTTTGGCATCTTTGATAATCCCAGTATTTATATCGCGCGTTGAGATTGCTCGTATACCTGTGTTAATATTAGGTGTATTACTTACAATTGCATCAGTATTTTTGTCAATTAAATTTGGAGAAAGGGCGAAGATATGACATTTGATAATACTACAAGCGGGTTATTACTTTTTTATATAGCAGGTGGAATAATTCTGATCCTCTTTGCACTTCTTTTTTTGATTTCAAAAAAATAATTCCTTTTGGAAAATTTGACAAAAGAGATTTTACTGTTATACTGGCATTTACAATTTAATAAATCCGTTAATACCTTCAGTCACGCGAAGGAAGGAGCTAGCCAAATACTAGACAGAAAGCCTAACTGTAAAAATGGGCAGCCGATGTCGATGAAATAATTCGGAGCCGGCGGTAAAGAGCCACATTCAGCTCATAAGCGTGAATGTGGAAAAAGGATGGGACCGCGGGAGGTCCTTTTTTGTTGACCATAATTTTTTACAAATAGTCAACAAACCCTCCAGCAATTTTGGCACGAGGCGTTTTCGAATAGAACTGGAAAGCCGAGTGCGAAAATGCGGAGGGTAATACAAATTACACCTCTCGTTCCTTGAGCGTTAGCGAAATCCTGAGCAAGTCGAAGGATTGATTAAAGCTAATGTTTAAAGAACGGGAGGTTTTTTGTTGGGTGTAGTGTAACGGCAACACGCTGACCTGTGGAGTCAGAAAAGGGGGTTCAACTCCCCTCACCCACCCAAATTAATAAATATAAATTTGTAAAAAATATATGAGAAAACCTATTCTTATCGACGTTTCTCTAACTGGTGGAAGGGGGCCTGCAAAAAAAGCTCTCGAATTAACCAGTGACCTGGCATTGGAGGGAATTCCCTATCAAATCCTTACAGATAAAGGATTTTGCACCAAATTAAATGATGTAGGAATCAGTCCTGATTACATCATTAATACTAACCTAGGTCAAAGCCCTACGCGTATTATTAAAAGCTTTTATAAAGAAATTAAAGAAATAAACTTTTCCTTTATGGTTCGTTTAGGGGCAAGGGTCCCAGGTCCAATCGCCGCTAGAAAACTTGGTAAACCTTACATTATTGCCGATGGCGGGTTACCCGATTATCTTAGTGATAAAGAAGATTTGTATGAAAGAAAAACATTCGAAAAAGCATGCAAATACTTAGTTACTACCCAATTCAATTGGAAGTATCCTAAAAGAACTGGCTTAGATAATATAGATGTCTGCGGATACCCCATATCAATAAGGTCTTTTAATGTTATAAAAAAGCTAAAAATAAAGAAAAAAATAGAAATATTGAAATCCGCTTCAAGTAACCTGAAGGGACAACTACCAACTTCGGAAAATTCTCTTCTTATCAACCTAGTAATGACCGGAGATTATTTAAACGCCAATAATCGGGTTACATATGGTGCATGGCTAACTACGAGACAATATGACCAATGTATTGGTTTTATCAGAAGACTTTTTACAGATTTAGGTGAAAACACTAATGAAAACGAATTTCTTTTTATGGACAAAGAAATTAGTAGAGTTGTAATCGACTTGCAGCAAAAATATAAAAATATCTCGGTCATAACATATAAAAGAAACTGGGACTTTACTACCGAGCTTTATATGAAAGCCGCAGCTGACGTCACTATTTCGCGTGCAACAAATTATCAACCATACATTGCTGCTTTGGAAAGGGGGTGCAATATTACTACTCCCGTACCAGCTGATGGATATATGGATGAAGATTCTGCAGCATTGCAGTATTCGGGAAACGGCTATACAAAGTTAATTCCTTATGATGATGAAAAATATGTATTTAAACTTTTGGAATTTGTCAAAAACAAAGAAGAACAAAATCGTATAACTAAAAATTTAAAAAATAATAATTTTCTTTATGAAAAAAATCTAAATAAGATAATCGTAGATTACTGGAAACAGATTAGCGAATAGGTTATATGGAAAGAAACAATAATATTCCAAATACAGAATTGAACAAATATCCTGAACTTCTACCTCCTATGGGAAGAAATGGAGCTGAAACTTTTGACAAAATGTACGAAAACAATAATTTAATAGATTATATACTAAGTAAATCTGACCTAAAAAAAGGTAATTTCTTGTTAACTCTTGGTGCGGTTGGAGGAGGCGGTGCAGGCAAAAAGGTAATGGAATTTATAAAAGAAATTGAGTCAAGAAGTATACCCTACTCTGTTATGGCGATGAAAAATTACCTTTCAAGTAACCCTCTTATTTCATTTTCTGAAAAAGCTTCTATTTATCAAGTAGATGACAAAACTGGTAGTTGGGAGATTTTGACTCAACGCTGTTTTGAAACCATGAGAGATATACTGGAACCAATAAGTACTGTTGTAAGTTTCGGCCCGCGCACCCCTAATTTAGAAGCAGCCAGAAAACTTGGTTTTACGAATATTTTTGCAATAGATGGTGCAGTACCTGATAAATGGGAAAGTGTGGTCGGTGCGAGCGGGTTCCCCGATACTGCTTACTATCTACCAGCATACCAAGCTTGCACTTATCTTACTACCTGCGGTTGGGAAAGGGCTTGGTTTCCACCTTTACAAACACTACCTCCTTTTACGAAGGTTGAAGTAAAGTCCCAACCTTTCTCTAAGCAATTTGTAAAAGAACTTATAGACCTTAGAAGTATTACACCACAGTCAGCTAGAAATAAGCTAGTCCAAACCGGCAGATATCCCGACTTAATAGGAGATGAGCTTTTGGTAGTTCCTACAATGGATAAAGTGTATTTAAATCCTCAAGCGTTAGTTGCAAATGGTAAATGGCTTACCACCGAACAGTTCGGTCAATGCATCAGTTTTGTTAATGAGCTTATAGTTGGATTGTCACAATTATCTAAAAAAACAATATTATACTTACCCGACGAAATAAGAGAAATGGCACAACCTACAATAAATAAATTTATTTCTGGTAACTTAAAAATTGTTGCAAGAGATTACATACCTAACAATGAATATTTACTTTTAAGAAAAGCGGGTGTTTCAATAGGACGTGCCCCACTTTGTGTCTCAACTGCAGAAGAACTAGGAATGGGAAATCCTTTCGTAATATGTCCTGTTCCGGCAAGAACAAATGATGGAATTTCATATATGACTGAAGCAGAAGCTTTTGAAGTTTTCAAAAAAATTGATGCAGCTAAATGTATAAATTTAGGTGAGTCGGTAAGTGATGCGATATTGGAAATTGCAGAAATAAAAAGATTATTATAAAAAACGACTCCACTTTAATTTTGCATACAAAACAAGTATCATGAAACAATGGACAAACAAAAATTGCAACCAGTCAAAGGCTCTAGGGATTTTTTGCCGATTGACTACACCTAAGATATATCTTATAATATCCTAAGATATTTCTTAGGAGGTGATTACACTATGATGCCTACAGCAAATGACTTAAAAACAGTAACAGACATGCGCGAAGATGCAATTGGGCTTTTAAATGCAGTAAACAAGAAAAAAAATCCAATAGTAATTATGCATCGAAATTCGCCTCAAGCTGTAATGCTTTCTGTTGAAGAGTACAATAAACTTATTGAAATGGTTGATGATTACATGGATGAATTGATTGCTATGGATTTGGAGAAAGAACCCTACAAACCTGATGACTATGTAAGCGAAGAGGAAGCTCTTAAGGAATTAGGTTTAAAGTAGTCTCATCTTTATGTATTCTATAAAATATGATAAAAGAGCGGTTAAACAAATAAAAAGACTTCCGCTATCAGAAAGAAAAAGAATTACCGATAAAATACACCAACTTGGAGCAGATATTTTACCTAGTCAATTAAATGTTAAAAAATTTACTAAAACTAAAAAAAGTTTTAGATTAAAAATTGGGAAAATTAGAGTTATATATCAAGTTGACAAAGATATGAAGTTGATTCTAATAAAAAAAGTGGGTCACCGCGGAGATATTTATAAACGTTAATTATGGACAAACAATTACTGCAACCACTTAAAGGATTCAGGGACTTTTTGCCAAAGGAGGCCAAGAAAAGACAGCATTTGATTGATAAGTTGAGAAACATCTTTGAACTTTACGGATTTGAACCTTTGGAAACTCCGGCTTTGGAATATAAAGAAATATTGTTTGGAAAATCCGGAAGTGAAACTGACAAGTTAGCCTACTCTTTTAAAGACCAAGGTGGTCGTGAGGTGGCGCTTCGCTATGATCAAACGGTTCCGACGGCCCGAGTTATGGCCATGTACCAGAATTCTCTTCCGATGCCTTTTAGAAGATACCAGATACAACCTGCGTGGCGAGCAGAAAATCCTCAGTCAGGCCGCTTCCGAGAATTTTTGCAGTGTGACGCAGATATTTACGGTTCCCTTTCCCCCATTTCGGATGGAGAGATAATATCTTTAGCGAATTACATTTTTAAAAGCCTGGGTTTTAAGAAATTTAAGATTTTCATTAATGACAGGCAATTACTTTTCGAATTAATGACTTTTGCCTCAATTCCTCAAGAGTTACAGTTTCAAACAATAAGTGCGATTGACAAATTAGACAGAAAAACTGAGGAAGAGGTTGGCGTCGAACTTAAAACGATAGGGCTTAGTGATGAATCGGTAAAGCATCTTTTTCATCATCTTGCGGAGTCGGAGGCGAGCGAAAACATTCAAAATATAATGCGCTACGCCAAATCTTCGGGGGTTGACGAAAATAATCTTTCTTTTCAGGCACGCCTGGCAAGAGGACTGGATTATTATACGGGAACCATATTTGAAGTAAAAATCGATGAATATAAAGCGGGTTCGGTACTTGGAGGCGGGCGTTATGACAAACTGATAGAAAGCCTTTCAGGAAGTAACATTCCGGCGGTTGGGTTTGGGTTGGGTTTTGATAGAACTCTTGAGGCAATGGAACAATTTAAACTTTTCCCGGAAGAAGGCAAAAGGACGGGAGCGCTGGTTGCAGTATTTAATTCCGATCTTTTGGGCAAATCTCTGGAAACTACTCAAAAGCTGAGAGGGGCCGGCATAAGTGTCGAAACTTATCCAGATGAAACAAAAGATCTCGCAAAACAACTCAAGTATGCAGATAAAAAGGGTCTAAAGTGGTTTGTCGTAATCGGACCCGAGGAGGCTCAAAAAGGATCGGTAATATTAAAAGATCTGGAAACAGGTCATCAAGAAGATTTACCTCTTAAAAACTTGGTTGCTAAATTAAAAGAAGGTTAACACATGTCCCCAAAAAGAGTTAAAGCATATATCTACTTACTACTAGTAGCTCTTATCTGGGGTATAGCAGGACCTGTTATTAAATTCACACTAAAAGGAATTGATCCCCTACCCTTCATATCTTATAGGCTTGCAATATCCGCAGTTATTTCAATCATTTTTTTTATCTTAAAAATTAATAGGGGTAAAAAATTCAGACAGCTAAGGGTACATTTGCCTTTGGCTTTACTCTATGGCTTTCTGGCTGTTCCTGCTGCTTTAGGCCTTCTTTTTGTGGGGCTTGATAATACTACGGTTTTGGATTTGACATTAATCGGAATCATTGGGCCAATAGTTGTATTGCTGGGAGGAGCATTGTTTTTTCATGAGCATATTACGAAGAGAGAAAAGGTTGGAATTACAATTGTGCTTATTGGAGTTTTACTTAATTCTTTATTTCCCATTATAAAATCCGAAGGGATAAGACTTACCGCCAATATCCTGCTCCTTTCCTATCTTGTCGCTGACAGTAGCTCGATTCTCATCGCCAAAAAGTTATCGCGATACAATATTAAATCGGCCAACCTCACAAACCTGGCTTTTATTATCGGAGCCTTAACTTTATTACCAGTCACCATCATTATCTACGGTTGGACGGATTTTTACCTTCAAATTTCTACCCTTCCCCTTAAATATCATTTGGGTGTTTGGTACATGGCAATTTTTTCGGGAAGCATAGCTTACTATCTTTTCGTCCGGGCTCAAAAGTCGATAGAAGTATCCGAGGCGGTTCTTTTCAACTACCTTCAACCGATTGTAACTATTCCCTTAGCAATTATCTGGCTTAATGAACGCTTATCTACGTCTTTTATATTAGGGGCTATAATTATTGCAATTGGCCTAATAATTGCTGAATACAAAAAGAAACGCTATAATACTTGAGTCGTGAGAGCAAATATTCACCCAACATGGTATCCGGATGCGCAAGTTAAATGTGCCTGCGGTAACACATTTGTAACCGGAAGCACTTTGCCCAATATCGAGGTCGAGGTTTGTTATAATTGCCATCCGTTCTACACAGGCCAGATGAAATACGTTGATACTGCGGGCCGTGTGGATGCATTCTTGACCAGAAGTAAAATGGCGGTCGAAAAAAGAGTCTCCAAGGCTGAAAAAAGAAAATTGAGGAGCGAAAGAAAGATCCAAAAAGAATTAGAACGACCGGATACTTTAGCCGAGCTTCGAAAAGTGACAAAGAAAAGCAAAGAGTAGCATGTAGCGGGTAGGATGTAGTATGCATTTTATCTGTTAAATCTTTCCATGCTACTTTCTACATACTACTTGCTACAATATCCATATGGACAACTCAAAAATTAATTATCAGCAAAACTATCAACCTGAAAACAATTCCAGTACTTCCCACCAGAAAGCTTACAATACCGAAGGTAGTGCCAAGACTTTGCAGAAGGCTTACATTGAAATCCGGGGCGCAACCGGTGGAGACGAAGCTAAACTCTGGGGAGGCGACCTTCTACGCATGTACATGCGCTATGCCATCAAAAGAGGTTGGAAAGTAAGCCAACTATCAGATAGTATTTTACAAATTGTTGGCGTAAGCGCGTTTGACGCGCTCAAAAATGAATCCGGCGTGCACCGAGTACAAAGAGTTCCTGCTACGGAAAAACGCGGCAGAATTCACACTTCAACCGCAACTGTTGCGGTGTTGCCCGAAATTAAAGAAAGTGAAGTTAATATTAATCCGCAGGATTTGGACTGGCAATTCTACCGCGCGTCAACCCAGGGCGGTCAAAATGTCCAAAAAGTATCAACGGCAGTGAGGCTTACTCACAGGCCAACAGGAATTGTCGTAACCGCACAAGAAGAGCGTTTTCAGGAAAGAAACCGTGAAATCGCGCTTGACTTACTGCGGGCCAAACTTTGGGAGCGCGAAGAAGAACGGAAAATGGCCGAAATCGCCGACTACCGCTCCCCCATCGGCCGCGGCATGCGTGCCGAAAAAATAAGAACCTACAATTTCCCACAAAATAGAATCACCGACCACCGCATCGGCAAATCATTCGGAAATCTGGAAAGTATAGTCGACGGAAATTTGGATAAAATTATTGATCTTCTTCAAGAAAAACTTCAATGACATCCTCCCCGCCTTAAAAGGCGGGGTTTTCTCGAAACTGTTATAAATATTTCCTTGACAACATATATCGGAATTATTATTCTTGAATAGTGATAAAAACTGACATTTATTTGTCAAAAAAGATGCATTCAGATCTACAAAAACTTGCAAAGCAAAAAAACACTTCAGTTCGGGTGATTCTACAAAAAATCGCAAAAGATATTCTGACTAATCAGAAAGACCAACACAAAACTAACTAAATATATCTTCTGAAAATCGTCACCCTAGTTGAGAAAAAGTTGAAAAGGTGCTATTTTGGCGGAAATAATGAAAAATGATAGAGATTTTAGAGGGGGGAGCGATGCTGAACAAGTGTACAAAGAATATGCAGGGACTGTTCTCCCCTATCTCGGCTGGCCTGCTTGGCCTCCCAAAGAAGTTCCCCAGTCATCAGAATGGTATAAAAAGCCCATTTATGTTCTTCCAAAATATCCTCATATGCCTCAAGCATGTTTCATAGGATTAGATGGTACTCCACACGCAGGCAAAACTTCTTTGGCCGATTCGTTAGCCAAAAAATATGTTCAAAGTTCCAATCACACTTTACATAAAATTAACCCTGACGATTTATATGTCCAAGGGGCAGATGGGATCATGTATGTTGCCATAAGCCAAATATTTCCAACTTTAGAGGATGAATTACCAGTACCTATGGAAAAAAACGATTGGTACACAAACTTATGGCACCAATTTAACAAACAACTTTTTTGGGAAAATAGAATTTACGAGCTCATCCGAACCGCAAAACTAAACGAAACACGTTTGGTACTTGGACAAAGGAGTCCGATAGATCAAACTGTGTTTTCTTATTCACTAGCTACACACAATTCTGACCCTGACTTTTCGATTCCCGAGGATTTTAAGGAATTAGCTTACGACTTATATCTCAAAACGGTTATAGGCAGTCAAACTTTAGTACAATTTGTAGACGCCGAGGTTTTTGTCGGCACCGATAAAAAACAATCGCAAATAAGACGAAAGGCAATGGGTGTTACTTCAAAAGGAATTGCGGGTAGTCCATTTTTCAATGATTTATCAGCTTGGTACGGTTACTGGATAGAAAATGTTTGGCCGAAATTATATGACCTACACGGAACCGGACTACTTGTTCTGGATGGAACAAAACCCATTGAAGAAAACACCGAAATACTTTTGAAATATGTTAAGGAAGCAAATAAACGGTGTCTAGTTGATATTACTCGCTGAATTCACTCAAGGTTGCATTTAATTGTAGTGTTTCGCCGTCACCCTCCTGGCCAGAGGCCTCTCCGGGCCGGCGGCGCCAGATTCCGAGCGAAACTTGCTGTCCTGCTTTTTTCTTGGAGATTAAATCGGCAAGGCCACCATCGTCTCCTTTAACTTCTTCACCGTCAAACTTTGTAATGATATCGTTTGGTTTAATCCCAGCGTTCGCGGCAGGTGAATCCTCAACGACCTCAACAACATAAGCTCCCTG
Organism: uncultured Gammaproteobacteria bacterium; assembly: GCA_964435575.1. Classification (GTDB taxonomy): domain Bacteria; phylum Patescibacteriota; class Microgenomatia; order UBA8517; family UBA8517; genus GWB1-39-12. The sequence goes on from CAYSZS010000015.1 coordinate 25,937, forward strand.
TGGAACTTTATTCAAAATTGCAGTTTCCTGGTCGATCATTTGGTATTGAACCCCAAGAAACGGTTTTGAAGCAAATGAACCCGTCGACTTAAACTGATCCAATGCGTCTCTGACCAAATTAATGGGAATCGCAAAACCAATATTCTCGGCACCTTGGGCTACGGCAACATTGACTCCGATTACCTGCCCCGCGCTATTCAAAAGCGGTCCACCGGAATTTCCGGGATTAATTGCAGCATCGGTTTGTATAACGTCGTCAAGTCGCTCGACAAAGCCTTCAAAAACACTTCCCGCAGTAATCCCGCGCCCTAAGCCAGAAATTACACCCGTCGTTACCGTATGTCTAAATTCACCAAGTGCAGTTCCTATAGCAATCACAAACTGTCCGACTTTGAGGTTATCTGACTCACCCAAGTCAACCGGTTGAAGCGCTTCCCCTGAGTCCGCCGAAGGGTCTATCTTCAGTACGGCTAAATCATTGGAAGGATCACGGCTGACTTTTTGAACTTCATACTCTTTGCCGTCTTTAGTTATCACCTCATATTTAGAATCAGTATCCGAAACGACGTGTTTATTTGTTATGATAAGTCCGTCTTCGGATACGATAAATCCGCTCCCTATATCCTGAGGTTGCCCTCCTTCGATACGGGATCTAAATCCCCCACCGAAAGGATTAAATTCCAAAATTCTTCTCTGGGGTGTCTGAATTGAAACAGTCACGACAGAAGGGGAAACGCGATCGGCAACATTTATAACAACGCTTTCTTCGTTTAATACTTTTTGTTCTATTGTTCCTACTCGAAATCCCTCAGCTTCATTCCTTGCGGTTAGAAAGTCGAGAGGTTTTATTACAAAAAGCCTGTCAGCCAAAGCTCCACCAATAGCAGATACCAGGACAATAAAACCGATTACAAGACCCAAGAGTAAACCTTGAAATTTTGATCTATTCATAAATTTTCAAACAATAGTAAATGGATTGAGGTTTGGAAACTAGTTTAGATATAGGTTTAGAAATGGTAAGTGGAATTTTCTTCTATCTTCTAATATCTATATCTAAATCCATACCAGCTTCTATGCCTAAGCCTAAACCCTATTACTATAGCTTACCTATTCTGAGAATTTCCTGAAATTATTTAAGGCCCGAGTAATTCAACCGCCTTTTGCAACTGTTCATCTTCTTCCGTATCTTCCTTATCTTCTATCTCTACATCCGGTTTTAAACCCCCCTCATTTACCCAAAATCCGGAAGGTGTCAACCATTTTGCAATTGTAATATGAAGCCCGGCTCCCCCATCAACATCCATCGGTTCTTGAATAGTTCCCTTTCCGAATGTCGTTGAACCGACGAGCTTTGCCCTATCATGATCTCTTAAAGCTCCCGCCATAATTTCCGATGCCGAAGCCGAACCTTCATTAATTAAAATAACTAGATTAACTTTTCTCAGTCTCCCGATTTTTTCCACTTTATAATCGTTTTTGACGCCACCTGCTCCCTCTTCAACGACTACCGTATCCTTATTTTCCAAAAAATCTGAAGCAAGTTCCACCGCTTTCTCAAGATACCCACCCGGGTTATTACGAAGGTCAATAATAATTCCTTTCAAATCATTCCGCTTTACCAACTCTATTACCGCCTCCTCCCACTCCCCGCTTGTCTCTGCCGAGAATTTCAAAACCTTGATGTAGGCAATAGAATTGTTATCACCTTTGTATTCCAGAACAATACTCGGTACATTTATACTTTGTCTTGTAATATCAACGTCAAAAGGCTCGTCTTTGCCGTCTCTTAAAAGCGTCAGTGTTACCGTAGTACCAGCCGGACCCCTTATCGCTTCAACCGCATCGGTGATCGAAATGCCGTCAGTTCCCTGATCAATCCTTCTTGATTCGTCTCTTATTACAAGTATCAAGTCTCCTGCTTTGACCCCGGATTTTTCAGCAGGCGTTCCCGGTAACGGTGCAATAACGGCTAAGCGCGTTCCTTTAAAGCCTATTTGAATTCCAACTCCCTCAAAGGTTCCTTGTAAATCCTCTTGAACCACTTTCTTTTCTTGGGGAGGTAAAAATACGGTATAAGGATCCCCCACCGCCGAAACCATCCCGCGTATCGCGCCGTAAACCATCTCGGACGGAATCAATTTTGATTTGTCGTAGTATTTTACTCCCAAGGTGTCCCACACCTTCCAAAAAAGATCAAGGTTGACGTTTTTATCCTCAGGAACCTCTCTGGCAATTTTTACATCGGTGAATTTGACTTCTGCCTTAAAGCCTTTAAAGCCCGACAGGTAACCAATTCCGAAAGATATTGAAATGATAATTGCAAGAGCCAAGACATTTCTGACAAGCCGAAGGTTAAACTTAATATAATTTATTTTAGGCATATCAAATATTTTATTCATTTCCCGATTAAAAAATCCAGCTTAAATTAGCTCAAAACCTAGACTTTTCGCCTCAAGATAAAGGTGTATAAGGAAGTAATCCTAAGTAGCGCGCCCTTTTAATAGCAAGAGACAATTTTCTCTGGTGCTGGGCACACACACCACTACGATCACGACCTAAAATTTTCCCTCTGTCTGACAAAAACTTCTTCAGGCGTTTATAATCCTTGTAGTCAGGAATTAAACCTTCCTCACAAAAGGGGCACTTTAGATCTCTTTTAACTTCCCGTGTTTGCCGTTTTTGCTTGGTTTTTTTCAGCATAATATGAAGAAGGCTCTAAAAGGGGATGTCTTCGTCAACCTCTTTTTCGTCTTTTTCTTTCTCTATCGAAACCTTTTTGTCGCTGGTTTTTTTCTTTTTAGGGTCTTTCACTTCAGACTCGGTAACATGAGATTCGGGAGTAACATCTTCACCAACCTCCTCAGGAACGTCGAAATCCTGTACCTCATGAGGGCCCATGCGGGAGTCCAGTATAATCATATCGCTCGCAACAATCTCTGTAGTTGTTCTTTCATTCCCGTCCTGACCCGTCCAGCGCCTAGTCTGGAGCCTGCCCTCGATATAAACTTTTCTTCCTTTTGCCAAAAGTTGGGCACAAAGTTCAGCTAACTTATTCCAGGCAACAATTCTATGAAATTCAGCGTCTTCTTTCTTCTCGCCTGATTCTGTTGTCCAATATCGATTTGTCGCCAAACCAAACGTACAAACAGCAGTTCCCGCCGGCGTGTATCGAAGTTCCGGATCGCGAGTCAAGTTTCCGATTAATTCAGCTTTGTTTAAACTCCTTGCCACTTTGTCTTACCGTATCCCTAAGCGGAGGCGGATGGTTCCTTTCTAACTATTAAGTACCTAATTATATCATCTTCCATTTTCAGCTTTTGGCTAAATGTCTTGACCGAACTCGATTCCAATTCTAAATTAAAATGGGTAAAATTGCCAGTACTTACTTTTCCTATTTTATAGGATAGCTCAATTTCTCCCCAATCTTCGGTTTTTTTGACAGAACCCTTGAGAGTTTTAAGAAGCTTTTCGATCTGTTCGATGACGGATTCTCTCTTGGCGCTGGTCGCCTTTCCGGCTAAAACAATTGTTAATTCATATAAATTCATGCCCTAACACACTAATGTGTCGGGGGAAAGTATAACAGAAAAAATTAAGGTTGAGAAGAATTAGATATGAAGATTGTGGTAGGCATTTAAGTAAGCTCCTGAAACCTCCGTCTTTCCGATTATTTTAAAAAGAATATACCTTAGCAGTAATCCTATCCGTATCGCCAGTCTTGTGAACTTCAACTTATCGGGGTAATGTTTTTTGTGGAAAAATAATAAACCCCTCATTTGACTCATCAATTGGTTTTTAATATTATTTTTGCTGCTTGCTCCGGCAAGATGGACAACTGCGATTTCGGGAGTAAAACAAATCCTGAAACCCTTATCTTTAATTCTCTTGCACCACTCGATGTCTTCCATATACAAAAACATGTTCTCGTCAAAACCTCCGGTTTTTTCGTAAACGTCGCGTTTTAAAAGAAAAAACGCGCCCGATGCCCACTCAAGGATTCTTTCATTTTTATAAAAACTTTCATCCCAGATGTGTATTGGTTTTAATATTTTTCGTATGTAAGG
>CAYSZS010000015.1:30100-31578 GCA_964435575.1 uncultured Gammaproteobacteria bacterium
TATAAAAACTTTCATCCCAGATGTGTATTGGTTTTAATATTTTTCGTATGTAAGGAACGCTGTCAATCCCCATCATCCAGGCGAAAGTTTTTAATGGTGTCGGCGAGTAACCTCCAGAGGGTTGAAATCTCCCGTCTGGATACCTAAACCTGACGGACAAAATATCGCAGCTTTTATTCTTGTAAAAATAATTCAATGCTTTTATTAAAGTATCTTTCCCCAAAAATACGTCTGAATTTAATAAAAGAATGTAAGGCGTTTTCACCCCACTCATTCCCAAATTATTTCCCTTTGCAAATCCGAGGTTTGTCTTTGATCTAATTAAATTCACCCAAGGATACTTTTTCTCGATCATATCGGTCGAGCCGTCCAAAGAAGCATTATCGATAGCAGTGACTTTGACTTTGTTCTTAAGTTTTTCCTCACAGAATTCTTTGGCGACCAAAACTCCTGCCAAACACTTGTCCGTTATTGCCTTTGTATTGTACGAGAGTATAACTATGTCTAAATCTTTGCTTGGCATATGCGTGTGTTAGTGCGTGGGGAAAACGAAGTTCATTAATCTACTGTCCAACCTTAAATTCAATTATATCCTTATCTTGAACGATGTAATCTTTCCCCTCCAGACGAATTTTTCCTTTTTCTTTTGCCTCTTTCCAACCGCCGATATCCAAAAGAGAACTTACATTAATAACCTCGGCCTTTATAAATTTTTTGGCAAAATCCGTGTGGACACGTTCGGCTGCGTCTAACGCGGTTCCTCCCTTTTTTAAACTCCATGCACTAACTTGATTACCGACCCCTCGCCCTTCCGTAGCTTTAGCGGAGGAGGGTTTAATCGTATAAAAACTTACCAAATCAAGAAGTTTATAAGCTTCAAGAATCAGCCTTTCCAAACCAGATCTTTCCCACTGAAGCATCTTAAACATCTCTGCCTTTTCAACATTATCCAAGTCGATCATCTCCTCCTCTAATTTTCCTGCAATCGCTAACGCTTTTCCTCTATATTTTTCCTCGATTAACTTAGTTAACTGATCAACTTGATTCACTTTTTCCTCATCTACATTAAGCAAATATATTGTTGGTTTTTTCTCAATCCCTCCAAGCTCCAGTTCAAGATTTACAAGCTCGATGTCTTCCAAAACCTGCTGCTCACTTCCCACCGGATGCGAAGTGTGGGGATGAGAAACTTTTTCATCGCTAAATGCGCGAACAACATGAACAATTGCATCAACCTCTCGGATTTTACCCAAAAATTGATTACCAAGTCCTTCGCCTTTATGCGCATCTTTGACAAGACCCGCAATATCAATAAAGGTTACAGTTGCAGGAACGCATTCCTCAGGCTTAATTAAATCACAAAGCCTATGAAAGTCCTCGTCGTGTACGGGAACAACCGACTCGTGGGGATCAATTGTGGTAAAAGGCCGGGGGGCTGTCTCAGACAATCGACGAGAAGCCAGCGCATTAAAAAGCGT
>CAYSZS010000016.1:0-28512 GCA_964435575.1 uncultured Gammaproteobacteria bacterium
TCGGATAGAAGTATAACAATCGGCGTAAAAGTTCCCTGGGATTATTCCCCCTCCCCTATTCCAACGGGGACGCCTACCCCAACCCCAATTTAGCCTTTGATTTTCAATCCTTTATTACTTAGAATTTTAACAATCTTCACTCTTATTTTCTCGACTTCTTCGTTATCTAAAGTTTTTTTAGGATCTTGGTACCAAATCTTGAAAGTGTGTGAATCTTTATAAATATCTATCAATTCGACTTCCGATACATTATTATCAACTGATTTTATTGATTGAATTACCTCTCCTATTTTAGTTCTTTCAGGGACGACTAAAGTTATATCTTCTATTTGCGGGGGATATTTTGGCCAGAGGGTTACCTGCGGAGCACTTATGTCTTTAAGTATTTTGTCTAGGTCAATCTCGGCATAATAAATATTGTCAATCTCACCGCCAATTCCCACTATTTTGCCATACAAGCTTATTTTATACGAATTTAGAAAGATCGGAGAATCCATTTCAATAAAGATTGCACCGACTATACTTATCTTTGTGAAGAATGCTTCAAGAAATCCTTTGAACTTAAAGTAACTTTCTTTGTTTTTACTCCAATAGCAAATACCCGCTTTTCTTTCTTCAATATAATTCTTTTTATTTTTGAAATATATCTTTCCAACTTCAAAAAGCCGGACTTCATCTCCTCTTTCATTTATTATTTTTCGCGTAAAATCAGATAAGTTTGGAAAAAGTGTCATTCTCATTTCTTCGATATCGGGAGATGGAGGATTTACTACTCTTACGGGTAGCGTTATTTTTTCGAACAGATATTTATTGAGTCTTAGATTTTCTTGTCTAACAAAAGGAAGGCTTATAATTTCGTCAAAGCCTAAAGAAACCAGATTGTTTTTTATGTTTTGTTCCTGATTAATAAAATTCGGTGTGATATTTTTCGGAATTTCAACTGATAAGATTTTTTCCGGAATTTTATCGTAACCATCTATTCTTAAGACCTCCTCTATGAGATCCTCTTCAGATTTAACATCGGTTCTGTAGGTTGGACATTCTACCTCTAAGTCTTTCGAATTTTCTTTAATGATCTTGAAACTAAGCCGCTTTAAGATTTCGATAACCTTTTTTGGCTCGATTACCCTTCCTGACAAGGTGTTCAGGTAGCCAAAATTTAAATTCAGGTTCCATGGTCTAGTTAAACTTGGATAATAGTCTAAAATTTTATTTTCAATTTTTCCCCATTTGTTTTCCTTTATAAGCTCCAAAAATCTGTAAATTCCGAACTCAACCAAGTTTGGATCTAGCTCTTTTTCGTGCCTAATGCCTGCGTCGGTTAAAAGTTTGTGCCGGTGGACACTGCGACGGATATTGGCCTGATTGTAGCTGGCGCTTTCAAGCAACACATTTTTTGTTTCATTTGAGATTGAGTGGAGTTTTCCTCCTATAACCCCAGCAATTGACAGAATATCTTTTTCGTTAGCCCAAACTAGATCATCATTTGTAAGACTTATTGTTTCTCCTAAAAAAGTAGTCATTTGTTCACCTTTTGTAGCCAGTCTGATTGTTAAGTTTTTGCCAACTCTATCAAGATCAAAAGTATGCATCGGTTGACCGGTTTCGAGCATTACGTAATTACTTAAATCAACAATGTTATTTATAGCGGGGATACCGTATTCTTCGAGTCTTTCTTTTAACCAATTAGGAGATTGGGTTAATTTAATATCTCGAATAATTATCATAATGACTCTTTGAAGATAATCGGAAGTCACCTTTAACCCCACTTCATTTAATTGAAGTACTTTATGACTCTTTTGATAGATTTTAGGATAGTTAAGGGGAGTATTAAATAAAGCAGAAACTTCTCTGGCAATTCCTAATATAGAATAACAATCAGCCCTATTTCCCCGAAGTTCAAGATCGACTATGACGTCATTATTGACTTTATCCAGTTTATCCAGCATATGACCCGCCATAGTCAATTTACCGGTAAGCTCCGATAAATTATCAGGTACTTTTACATATTCTTTCAGCCAATTAACCGGTATTCTCATATTTAATATCTCCGTTATAAAGGCTTCTAATATCCGCAATTTTGAATTTGTCCATCACAATTCTGTCCAAACCCATTCCGAAGGCGTATCCGCTTATTTTTTTAGGATCGTATCCGAAATCCTTTAATATGTTGGGGTGGATCATTCCGCTTCCCAGCATTTCCAGCCAACCACGTCCTTTACAGACTGCACAACCCTTCTTATTGCAAAAAGGACAATCTAAATCTAATCCTGCGCCAGGTTCTACTTCGGGGTAGTATTTGCAACGGAAGCGTATTTCTCTTTTCTCGCCGAAGAATGATTTAACAAAATAATATAGAGTTCCTTTCAAGTCTGCCATTGATAACCCCGCCTGAAGTGCAAAGCCTTGGAATTGGTAAAACATTGCGTTATTACTGGCGTTGACATTTTCGTAGCGATAACATTTACCGGCAACGACAATTCTGAAAGGGGGTATAAGAGTTGATAATGCCCTAGCTTCGACCGAGGATGTATGAGTTCTTAAAACTATATCAGGCTCTTCTATATAAAGAGCGTCCTGTAAGCTTCTTGCAGGATGATCTTTGGGTAAATTGAGTTTGCCAAAATTGTACTCATCGTTTTCAATTTCAGGACCCTCCAGAATCGAGAAACCCAGGTGTTTAAAGATTTCATACATTTCATTTATGACCAGAGTTGTAGGATGGTGATGACCGATTTTTACTTTTGCTCCCGGAAGTGTCGGGTCAAACCACTCACGCCTGACAACCTTAAATTGATTTTTTTTAGACGCTGTAGTTTCTAGAAGAGCGTTTTTGCTTTCATTAATAAGCCTTCCCACCTCTTCCTTTTCAGAACCACTTAATCTCTTAATCTCTTTAATTAACTTCGTCAATTTTCCCTGTCTTCCCAAATATGCGATCCTTAAGCCTTCCAGCTCTTCCGCGCTTTTTGCCTCCATGATTTGAGCCAGAGCTTCATTTTTTAGATTTTGTATGTCGTTTGGTGATAACATTGAAATTAATTCTGGCAATTCGGGTGTAATCAGTATATTAGGGTCGCTAAACTATTTTACCTCGGAGACGATTTTTGCGAAAGTATCGGGGTCGTTGACTGCGATGTCGGCGAGAATTTTTCGGTCTAGCTCGATTTTTTCTTTCTTCAAGCCAGCAATAAATTTGCTGTAGGAAAGTCCGTGTTGCCGAACGGCGGCATTAAGGCGTTTAATCCAAAGACTTCTCAAATCTCTTTTTCTAAGCTTGCGCCCAACATATGCATACTGACCTGCATGAAGCAAGGCCTCTTTAGCGGCTTTTACACGCGTTCTACGAGCTTGTTTAAAGCCGCGTGCAGCCTTTTTAATTTTACGATGTCTTCGCTGAGCGATACTTTTGACTCTAGTCATAAAAATATAATGCTAATCTATTTTCCTAAAACTTTTTTAATTTTTTTAGCCCAGGGATTTTTCGTTGCAACTACTCTTGATAATCTTCTTTTCCTTTTGGATGATTTTTTAACATTCAAGTGACGTCTAAATCCCTGTAAACGCAGGACTTTCCCCTTTTTGGTTATTCTAAATCTTCTTGTGATTGATTTTCGTGTCTTTTGCTTAGGCATACAAATGATTATAATGCCAATCTGCGAATTTATGCGAATGCTGCGAATAAATACTAATTATGTAGATTTTGACGCTTTTGTCTAAATCCAAACAATTCGTATCTATTAGTATGCATTGGCATTATTCGAATCATTAGCATCATTTATTACCTTACCTTTCTTTATGGGAGAAATAACCATGGCCAGGTGTCTTCCGAAAAACTTCGGTTCCATGTCTATTGCGATTCTATTTCCCAGATCGCCTTTTATTCTTTTTAAGAGAGTATATCCGAAATTTGTACTTCCCATCTGTTTTCCCATAAAGACTACGACTATTTTTACCTTGTTGCTTTCGTCTAAAAACTCCCTTACTTTATCGAGTCTTGTTTGATAATCGTGATTGGCAATAAAAGGCGAAAACCTCACCTCTTTAAGCTCGCTTGATTTGGCCTTTTTCTTTAGTTTTTGCAACCTCTTTTCTTCCTGATAACGAAATTTTCCCAATTCTACGATTTTTGTAACAGGAGGTTTAGCGTTTGGGGCAATTTCTACTAAATCTAAACCCGCCTCATGAGCCTTTGAAAGAGCCTCATTAGTTTTAAGAATCCCAAGCTGTTTACCATCCGCACCAATAACCCTAACCTCGGGTGCTCTTATTTGATTATTTAATCGCCAGTTAAAAAGACCGGTTTTCAAGTTTAGATTAGGTTTATTTTATATTATTAAGCTTTATCTATCAAGCTTCAGTTTATGATTTTCTCGTCGATTTCTTTTCTAATATCTTTTATAAATTCCTCCAACTTTAGCATTCCATGATCTTCCCCGGATCTTACTCTTACTCTTACGCTTACTTTTTCCTGCTCTTTATCCCCCACAACCAGCATATAGGAAACTTTTTCCATCTGTGAATCTCGGATTTTTGCAGGCAAAGTTGCATTTCTGTCATCAAGTTCAACCCTGATTCCCCCCTCCTTCAGCTTACTAACAATTTCTTCCGCATACTTTATATGACGAGTCGATATCGGAAGAACTTTCACTTGAATCGGAGTTAGCCAAGTTGGAAAATTACCATTGAATTTTTCTATTAATAAAGCCATAACTCTTTCGATTGCACCGATTGATGAGCGGTGGATTACAATTGGTTGTTCTTCTGCTCCTTTTTCATTTACATAGGTTAAGTCAAATCTTTTTGGCATTACAAAATCGTACTGTACTGTAAAAGCTGTTTCTTCCTTTCCTGAAATTTTTTTCATCTGAACATCAATTTTCGGACCATAAAAAGCAGCTTCGCCTTCGGCTTCAAAAAAGGGAGACTTTGTTTCTTTAAGTACCTTTCGGAGTGTTTCTTCCGCTTTGTCCCAAGCCTTGTCATCTTTGTAATATTTTTTATCGTCGTTTCTATCCCCGAGGGAAAGCCTATATCTGTAATCTTTGCCTTTTTCCAATCCTAAAGCTTCTGAAATGTAATCGATTAGTTCCAGTACCTCTTTAATTACAACCTCTGCTTGGTTAACCCTGCTAACAATATGCGCATCGGCAAGACAAAACATCCGTACTCTCATTAATCCAGATAATTCGCCGCTTTTTTCATATCTAAACTGCGAGGCCAACTCCGCTATCCTTAAAGGAAGTTCTTTATAGCTTCTGGGGCGCGATTTATATAGCATAAAGTGGTGAGGGCAAGTCATTGGACGCAAAATCAGCTCATCCTCGTCAACCACCATTGGCGGATACATTGTATCCTTATAATACGGATAATGACCCGAAGTTTTGTAGAGGTCGGTTTTAGCAAGGGGTGGCGTGATAACGTGCTTGTATCCTCTTTTAATTTCTTCATCCTGGACAAACCTTTCAAGTTCTCGCCTGATTGCTGCTCCCTTTTCGGTAAATAGTGGTAAACCTGCTCCGACTAGATCAGAAAAGACAAATAAATCTAATTCCTTGCCAATTTTTCTGTGGTCTCTTTCTTTTTCTAGTTCAAGATTTTTAAGATATTCGTCGAGTTCTTTTTGGGTTGGGAAAACGGTTCCGTAAATTCGGGTAAGCATGGGATTTTTTTCAGAACCTCGCCAGTAGGCACCAGCGATGGAGAGGAGTTTGAAATGCTGAAGTTCTTTGTCCGGATGCTCAACGTGTCCCCCGCGACACAGGTCCCAATAATCTCCGGATTTATAAAAACTAACTTTCTTTTTACCTTTTTCCGAAAACTCTTCAATCATTTCGTGCTTGTAAGGATTTTTGGGGTACTCCTTTTTTGCATCATCGGCTTTTAGTTCATGTCGTTCAAAATTTTTCCATGACGGCAATATTTCCCTCATCTTTTCCTCAATTTTGGGAAGATCTTCTTCGGATATTTTCAGGTTATCAAAATCATAATAAAACCCGTCTTCTATGGGTGGTCCAAGAGTCGGTTTTGAATCGGGATAAATTTCCAATAAAGCTGCCGCTAAAAGATGGCTTGTTGAGTGCCTTAGGTTATCGAGGTTTTTTTGGGACTTCATTTTATGTTTAACGAATTATAGGGTTTCTTTTAAGAAGCTGCAACTGGGTCTCTTCAATAATATTCGCCGTCCAACTACCGATCAGGGGAAGACCACCCAATAAATTCAGGATAATTACAAGTAGAGAGGAAATAATTACAAAACCAACAGTTACTCCCAAAGCCCAGCCTATGCCGGCAAAAAAGCCTTCTTTGAGAAGTTCGTTATACGGAATATAAGCAATCTTCAGTTTTTTCAGAGATTCAAATGAAGTTTTAACGGCATTTTGAGTTTCGGCGTTTTCCTCGTGATATTTTTTAATTCTTTTGAACACAAATACATATTAGCAAATTCTAGAGTGTTTTTGTATAATACTTCGAGCGGACGACTAGCTCAGTGGTAGAGCCGTCGCCTTGGGCGACAGGTCACAGGTTCTAAAATGTATTTTGTCTACGTCCTTAAGAGTTTGACAAATGGCAGATTCTATACGGGATCTACTAGTAATCTTGAAAGGCGGCTTAATGAACATAATCTTGGGAAAAGCAAATATACGAGGTTAACAAAACCATTTAATTTGATTTATAAGGAAGAATATAAAACTAGGGTGGAGGCGTATAAACGAGAACTGTTTTTTAAAACTGGAAAAGGAAGGGAATTATTAAAAATCTTAATCAAGCAGAGTTAGTAGATGGACGACTAGCTCAGTGGTAGAGCGCTTCGTTGACATCGAAGAGGTCGTTGGTTCAATCCCAACGTCGTCCACAATTGAGGTTAATTTAGTAGAGCGGTCGCCTTGGGCGACAGGTCGTTGGTTCAATCCCAACGTCGTCCACAATTGAGGTTAATTTAGTAGATCAGTGTAAAATTAGCCGGGTACGTAAATTAGGGCCGGTGGCACAATTGGTTAGCGCGCCTGGCTGGCAGTCAGGAGGTTAAGGGTTCAAGTCCCTTCCGGTCCACAAATTAAAATTATCAAACAAATCTCCTTGTGATTTTCAATCAAATTACTATAATATTCTTGCACCATGGGTTTAATTCAAGGGGGCGATATAGTAAAACTAGAAGAGACTCAAGAAACCCTTTCTGAAAGGATATACCGATATATACCACCCGAAGAGGAATTGCGAAAGTATGATTCACCATCGTCAGACGATCTTAAAGAACAATCAGAATTTCTTGAGAGATTTCCTGCAGCAAAATTGGTATTTAGATATTCACATCAATTAGGTAAGCCAATTTTTGTTCCTCCACAACACCCCTTGAATAAAAAAGGAGTCTCGGTTCCATATGATGATTACGGACAGCGTGTATTTGAGGGATTAAGTCTTGAACCTATAGTGGAAAATGATGTAAATGGCCAACCCAGAATAGTAGGAGGTAATCTCATACTCTTTGGACCAAGATTGACAAGAGCTACAAGGTCGGTTGAAACTCATCACTTCAATCTTCCAATGTCTATGAACAATTTTGGCCAGGCAATTGTTGATTTAGGTAAAGTTTTGGGGTCACAACTTCTCTCATCGAACGGGAGACCTTCAAGAGCCTATGTCCGCCCCGCTATCTTCAGGGGAAATAGTAATGCAGGAGTCAATCCTCCAAAAGGCTTTCAGACTGAAATGGTAATAGAAGAGTGGAATTGGCCATTTTATCATCCAGAAGAAACATATACAGAAGGAGCAAATGTGGTTGCCTATCTTGATTTACAAAGACATGGGCGAATTTGGGCTAAAGAAGCCGCCAACTATCCACGTGGAACACTAATCGGTTATAGAAAAGAAATTATGCAGGAAAAATTGGGCATACCGATTCACGAGTGTCTCTTTTTGGCCCCTTTTTGGCTAAATCCTGAAACAGGTAAAGTTGAGTTGGTTGACTTTAGCAGATTAGATACCTCAGATATGGTAAAGGCTAAAGGTGCAATATTTGCCGATGGGGCCGGAGAAGAAATTAGTACTGTGAGAGGAAATTTAATGATTTATCCCCCAATGGAAGTCAATAGACTCGGAGGAACCACTCTTGATTATGCAGTTGCGTATATGGCGCCGAGAATGGGTGTGGAAACACAAGTCGGAACGTTCGGATTAACTGACTTTGAAAGTGGCGAGACATCACTATTGATGCTTGGAAATGCAGCAAAGATTGTTGCGGTGAAAAGATTAATAATTGCAAATTCAGCTTGTGAAGTCGTCGCGGACTTAGAATTACCCATCGTAAAGGTTGCCAGACAATTTGTTTTGGGATTTGAGGATGAGGTAACAGGAAGAATTCCGCCTTCACATCCGAAGCTTTTGACGGGGATTGTCTTTGACGACAAAACCATAAAAGCGAGAGAAACTATATATAGTGCTTATCCAGGATGGGTTAATAATCGATGAAGATGCTAGCACCCGGACCCCACCCGTCGGGTGATCACCCACATGAAGTTTTTAGTGTCTGTTAAGCGCTGTGGTAATATTTTCTCTGGCACTGTCAGGTGATGTTTTGGTTACCAGAGCAACTTCCTCAATAATCATATTTATTGCTTTTTTGAGAAGATCTTTTTTGGATTTTTTAAAATCAACTCCTTTTTTTAGACTTTCTTTCCAAAATTTTCTGATTACGTATGCAGCGTCACTTATATTATTCAAGCTTAAAATGGCGGATGCATCGTCAAGATCTAATTCTTTGTTTTTTCTCAACTTGACAGATAAATAAAAGAGAAGTTCTTTTATTTCTTTTTTTGACGCGGGTATCCTGAGGTCGGTATTTAAAATACTGCTTTCGGGAATAGAACATACGAGCGTACTATTGTAAACATTTTTGAAATATGGTTTGTAGTGGATTATTCTTTCTTCCTTATCTTGCAGTTTTTCTTTTAATATTTTATATACTATATAAACAACTCCCCCGTCTATTAGTTTTGTGCCGACTTCAGTCGTGTTTGATGGTTTCATAATAATTTCTCTAATAATAGCTTTAACAAATTGCTGAAGATTAAGAAGAAGAAATTTTTTGTTGACGGCTATCTAAGTGACAGTATAGCACATTTTTCGGTTGGATGCTCATGTCTAAATTGTTAGGTGCCTGACATACTATCAGGAGGTTGGGCCCAGCACCATTCAGTGCTGGATTAGTCCCGTACCGCGTGGTTCTGGGAGGTTCGAGACCTCGGGTCCACAGAATACGGCTAATTAAGTGAGAGTAAGAAGGTTTTTAAAATATTGTACTACTGCTCTAAACTTTTTTAATAGTCACCCAATCGTTATCGGTGTTGTATACCTTTCCTTGTTACGGTTCATACGAGCCTGTCGGTTACATGATATCTTTGATTTTTTTAAATCAGAAATTGTAATTCACTGCCATCTCAATTATTTTTTGACATAGTAGAATTCTCTTCCAAAGGAAATCTTTAATAATGTACTCATTCCTCGTATGTGCTTCAGCACCACACGCCCCAAGTCCGTCAATCACTGCCATACCCCTGTCTGCCATGAAGTTTCCATCGGATCCGCCACCTCTTTTTTCTAAAATAATAGGAAACTCCATATCGTTGGCTAGTTTCTTAATTTCTTTAAGCAAAATTAACCCATTTTTCGCTGGAACCATGGGTGGTAAATATGCTGTTTCTTCTAAGTTTGCTTTACTTCCTTTTATGCGAGATTTACTTGTTATATGTTTTAATAGGCTCCTTATTCTGTTAAGTTCTTTTAAATAAGTGAATCTACAGTCTATTTCGATAGTGCACTTATCTGCAATTATATTTGGCCTTAAACCACCGTCTATTTTGCCGATGTTTACACTCGTATCTTTATAAAGAGAGCTTAATATTCTTATTTCTAAAATCTTATAAGCCATTTCTTCAATTGCGTTCGGGTATTTATTAACAAAATAACCAGCATGTCCTGCCTTACCCTTAACAGTTAAGCGAAATTGACATACACCTTTTCTTTGGTAACAAATTTCGTTATTTAAACCTCCGCCCTCAAAAACCAACCCTATTTTATGGTTTTTATATATTTTCCCAAGTTCGCTTGAAAATTCTTTAGACCCATCTTCCTCGTCCGGTGTAAATACTAAGGTGCAGTGGGGAACGGTTTTGGTTTTTTTATAGTATTCTAATAAACCAAAAAGAAGTACAACTATTCCTCCTTTCATGTCGTTTATTCCTGGACCGTAGAATTTTACATCTTTTTCTGAAAAATTTGAGTAATGATTCTTATGGACAGTATCTAAGTGCCCAGAAAGTAAGAGATTGGGTTTGCGTGTACTACCCATATTACAAATCATTGAATTGCCTTTATTACTCTTATTGCTAGATTTTAATATTTTTATGTGGACTTTATTTTCAGGAAAGTTGTTTATTAAAAAATCTTTAACAATCGCGCCGCATTTGTTCACTCCTACGCTATCGAATGTATAGCTTGAGACGTTTACAAGCTCTTTCAGTAGGCTAGTGGAAGCGTGTTTTATTTCTTTTTTAATTTTCATATATTCAGTAAAGAATTTTCCAAAACCGTTCTTATTTTTGTTTGGATAGGTCCTTTCGAGAAGTTTTTTCTTACACTAGTTTTGGCATTTTTTCTAATTCTTAACCTTAATTCTTCATCCTCAAGTAAAGTTTTTACAGCTTTACCAAGGTGGACAGAATTTTTACAGTCGATTTTTATACCCGTTCTGCCGTCTTCCAGAATTTCAGATATTCCTCCATAGTTTGGAACAATCACAACCCCACAGCTAGCCATTCCTTCTATAACAGTTATACCAAAATGCTCATTTTTCTGGGAGGGTACGACAACGACACTTGCGGATTTCAGTATATCAACTTTTTCTTGTTCTGAGATAAAACCCTTGACTGATACGTTTTTACCTTTAGCTTCTATTAATAGAGCAAGAGCACCGTCACCGATAAAAATAGTTTGAGCTAAATCAGAATACCATGCGCTTGCTTCAGCTAACACTTGTGGTCCTTTGGACTCTATCATTGATCCAACATATACCACTGACTTCTGTTGCTCTTCAGATTCGATAATATTCATTTCGCCCGAAAGTCTATCGAAATTATCATCAAGATGCGGAGGGATCACTACAACTTTATTTTCAGGATAATTGATATGGGGTAAAACCAAACTATTTCGAACATACTGAGAAGCAGTTATAAGAAAGTTTGCCTTCTCAAGGGAAGCCAAAATTCTATTCCATAGAGTTGGGTCACGGTTCTCATTATCAATATATCCATCCATACATGTTCCGTGCACATAAACTACATATGGGGTTTTCGATTTCTTAGCGGACTCGGCTGCGGCAACTGTAGATAAATTAGCATGGTGAAGGATCATTATTTCTGGTTTATACGTTGTTACCACCTTTTCTACTACTTGCCGATAATCATTGATATATTCTTCGGCTTCGACGGCGGAAAGCTTATTGGCTTCAATTTGGGAATGACAAGTAGGAAGAAATTCGTGAACAGGTATAGGTTTTCCTCCTAAATTAACTTGATGGAAATTATAAGGAGCGTTGATAATCTGTTTTGGCAATTCAGACGACACAATATGGGCGGATGCGTTTAAACTTTCGTGAATAGTATCAACATGTTGAGCAAAGGTGAGACCGCTTCCCCTGCCGCGATTTAGAGAAACGATCAAAGCATTTTCAATTTTTTTTACCATAATTATATATATGTATCAAATTCTAAATTTGAGGCACGACCAAAAGTGGAGAAAATTTAGCTCCTTGGGTGACGTTTTTTAGAATTCGGGGATCATCTTCTTGAAGCCCTTCTATTACATTAAACCTACCAAAACCTGTTTTTGTAGGCTTTCCGCCAACGTAATATTCGGTATAATCAGAACTTCCATTGATAAAATGGATACTTCCATTATCTTTTAGAGCGAAAGGTCTTTTAGGTGTTGCTACCATCCCTTCGATTTCTAAAGCAGAACGATCAAAAGCTTTTTCAACTTCCGCAACCAACTGATCTACAGTTTGAATTCCATTTCCGCCAACACGTAAGATATCATAGCCAGAACCGCCAATATTCTGCTTCATATATACTTGCTGACCATGTTTATTTAAAAAGTCTTTCCAAAATAATTCTGTTCCATCGGGAGTAATAACAGTTGGGGAATATGTAGGGTGTATTACATCTTTCCAACCAAGCGCTTTATTGATTGCAACATTTTCTTCTTCTGTCAGTCTTGAGTCTTTTGTTCTTGCTGCCCTTGAAAGAATACCCATTGCTGTTTTGGCGCCAAACAAAACTTCACTAGGTTTTCCTACAATTGGGAGACCTCTAAGGTTATCCACAAAACCATTTAAACCACTTTCACTGAGTTTATGAGAGGTATCAAATGCTCTGTAAATTGCGTCATATTGGTAGAGTTGCACACCAGAAGCATTGTGTTGATTGATAAAATCCACATTCAGTCCTTTTCCTCGAAGATATGTTGCAAGGATAGGCATTTCGCTGTCTTTAGCTATATGGTTACCTTCTTCCAAATAGACTAATGCGACATCTTTGATACCATCTCTACCATATATTATTGCTACGCGTTGCATTTCTTCAATAAGGTTATCCCATACGAGAGGAATATCTGGGAGATTTGTTCCACTCCACCTCCGTATAGCAGGTAAGACAACCTCATTAAAGGCTAAGGCTAAACCATACTGGTAAGCCCCACCATCAGGGGAATTTGAATTCTCTTCAATGATTTGTCTTTCGTCTGTCGGACCTAAAAGTAAATTATATTTACCTCCTAGTCTGTCGATTCGTCTAAACATCCTCCTATCCAGCCCATTTGCGGTTCTTTCTTCCAAGTCTTCTAAGACTAATCTTTGTTCGAAGGGATTAAATCCGCTGAGAATAATCGATGACTCATAAGTCAGTGGACTTCTTAGAATTTTCCAAATAGCCCTGTCAATAAGGTAATCTTGTTGTGTATATTGTTCTTGTCTTTCATCGCTAATCACCATTGGAATTAAACTGTAAGGAAAAATAGGAGTAGCGGTATTAGTAAATCGATAACTGGTTCTTTCTAGAATTTCATCAGCTTGCCCTGTCAGAGCTTGCATTTCCTGTATATTTTCTTCCACTGCATGGACTAATACTTCCTGTAAATTTCTTTCTCGTTGTTCGAAATCTAAATTTAATGGTTCACTATCTTTTATCATTTTACCCAACTAAAAAACCTCTCGTGGTGAGAGGTTGTTCTAATTTTTATTTTTTAGTTCTTAATTTTTGTTTAATTCCCTCACCACGTTGACTAGTCCTCAATAAAGAGGACAAAGTTAACAATGGTGAGAGAATAATTTCTCATGAATTTGTGATATTTTATTTAATTACGCTTGACTTTGTCAAGACTCAAATAAAAATCTTCCATTACCTCAATTCCTTTAAAGTAATTTGATAGACTGAAGTGCTCGTTGGGGCCGTGAATTTTTGCTCCCGGTAAAGCAAAGCCAACCATTATTACCGGAACTTTGAGTTCCTTTGCCATAATCGGAACAAATCCGATTGAACCGCTAACTCTTTTAAATATTGGATCTTTTCCATATACCTTTCTTAGACTAGCCTTCATTAAATCAAAAACCGGATGGTTTGTTGGCGCGAGGTAAGGCAGACAATCGGCGTGTCTTATGACTTCAAGCTTTACCCATTTTGGAATTAAAGTCTTAACATATTTTTCAAAGGCAGAATAAATCTTGTCATTGTCTTGGTCTGGAACGAGTCTCATACTTATTTTTGCGGATGCTTTAGCAGGAATGATTGTTTTACTCCCCTCACCCTGGTAGCCACCCCAGATGCCGTTTACGTCGAGAGTCGGTTGTGCCCACTTTCTCTGACCCAATGTATACTTTGCTTCTCCCCCGCCAATCCCAAAAAGTTCAGCGTCTTTTATCTCTTCCTCTTTTGATTTTTCAACCTTCTTAATCTCCTGCAATTCCTTTTTAGTCAATTTTCGAACCTCTTTATAAAAGCCCGGGATTAAAACGTGTCCCTTATCGTCTTTCATTTGATTGATTACTTTAGCAAGTAAAATTGCCGGATTTTCGGCAATTCCACCACATTCGCCTGAATGAAGATCGTGTTTTGCGGTTTGAAGAGAAATCTCTGTATATACCAGACCTCTTAAACCTATATCTATGCTGGGTTGGCCAATTCTCATTCCGGTGTCGGAAACCATTAAATAATTACACTTCAGAAGATTTTCAGAATATTTTGCAGCAAGTGAATCGATACTTGGGGAACCTATTTCTTCTTCACCCTCGATTATGAATTTAAAGTTAGGGAGTAATTTTGTAGCTTTATTCACTCCAGGAGTGTGATCCTTATTTTTGTTAGTAGATTGAATCACACTCCTGGAGTGGTTTAAATTTTCCAGCAATTTTCTTACAGCCATTATGTGAATCATGTGCTGGCCTTTGTTATCGGCGCTTCCCCTAGCATAAATGTCGTCTCCTTTTATGGTTGGTTGGAAGGGCGGAGATTTCCACTCGTTTAGAGGATCGGGGGGTTGAACGTCATAGTGGCCATAAATTAGGATAGTAGGATAAGAGGGCTTAGTGATGAGTCGTGCGAAAACCGCGTCGTGTTTTTTGCCTTTTAGAATTTTGGTTTTAAAACCCATTGATTTAAATAAATCCACGAGATATTTCCGTGCCTTTTCCATATCTTTCTTATGTTCCTTCTGGGTAGAAATGGAAGGGATTTTAAGTAGATCGATTAGGGGGTCTAAAAGTTTATGGTTCATCGTTCATTGTTAGTTAGTTTATCGCGATGAACGAAGTAACAAACTAACGAACTAACTAAGGTCAGCCCGCTGACCTTTGTAGATAGTGTTCACCTGAAAGAAGGTATTTTGCTCCCGATTTTTTATAATTTGCACCCCAGACGTTTTTCCTGGCTGCGCGTCTATTTACCGCATGTAACCAAATACTTGCTTCCTCAATTTTTCGTCTAAAAGATTTAACAAACTCAAGGAGTTTTTCAAAGAAAATGACATGGTATATTCCCGGCTCCACAGGTGCCTGAAATGCGGCAACTTGGGTTTCTTCTGCCAAATCTTCTGTTTTTTGGGCTAAAAAGAGAATTTCTTCACGAATTGCGGTTAATTGCATTCTTAGTTCATTAGTCTTTTTCTCAACCTGTACCCGCTCTTCTTCGAGAAGCCTTCTTTCAAAAGAAACTTGTTTTTTGGCTTTCTTGACTTCTTCGTAGCGGCCCGACAGGATTTCACTAAATTCAATTGCCTCACCCGGAACAATTTCGCCCGAAAAGTTTTTGGGGCCAGATCTTATGCCAAGAAGCTGTTCCATGAAATCTCCCGGAAGTTTGGCGGCTTCACTGCGCATCTTTTTGGCAGTTTCCGCACCAATGTCTTTTAAATCGTCTTTAAAAGCTTCAAGTGGGTTTGGTTGCCTTGGTAATTTTTGGCCTTTATTTTTACCGTTTATGTCCATATTTAGTTGGCGCAATTTTACATCAACGAGGTCAAATAATCAAGTGCTTTTCTGCGTCTTAATATTGCCTCGATAAACTTTCTCCTGTCGGGAGTGTCAAGTTCTTTTGCAAGTTTTGGATCGGCCTGAGCAGCATTAATCGCCGCGTCAATATCTTTGGTCTCAATAGTTAGATTTTCCTTTTGAGCTACTTCACTTAGGATAAGGTCGATTGAAATTGCATCCTGAGATTGTTTTTCGTATTCCTGGCGTAAAGTTTGGGAAGTTTTATTAATTGAAGCGAGATAGCTTTCTAAAGACAGACCCAACTTTTCCAGTCTTTCTAAAAGCTTTGCTAAGCGGCTATTTACTTCTTCCTCAATAAGAACTTTGGGAACCTTTAAATTTATTTTTTCAATAAGCGTTTTCAAAATTTGTTGCTCTTTCTCTTCCCGACTGGGCTCTTTTTCTTCTTTAACTTTCCCGGGGACCCAAAGCGATTTAGCACGATTTATACCCGTGATATCTTTTTTGTAATCGCCGAGTTCTATTTTAGGAATTTCGCAGGTAACAGCCCTAACCTGCCAATCTTCGCCTTCTTGGGCTTTGACAAGTTCAAATTTAGGGTAAATCGCGGGTTTAATTTTATGAACGTTTATTGCATCAGCCAATAATTTTGGAAGAATTTTCGAGAGAGTTTTCTCCAAGAGCGTATTTTGAGGAACGTGCTCGATCACCTTGTCAACCGGCGCATTGCCTTTCCTGAATCCGGGAACTTCGAGATCTTTCCCGAACTCTTTTGCGGCTTCATCCCGTGATTTTTTGACGTTTTCAAAAGGAATAGTAAAGGTTATCTGAATAGTTCCGTTATCGGAGCGAGCAATCACAGAGTCTGTATTGGTTTTAGGATTAGTTTTTTTTGCTGGCATGGGAGTATTATAACCTAAAAGGATTAAAATCCTAAGCACTAAATCCTAAATTCTAAACAAATTTCAATGTTAAAAATTCAAATAATAAATCATGAACACTTCCAATAATGTGATTTGGGCTTGTGTATTTGAGTTTTGAATTTGTTTTGGATTTAGAAATTGAAAATTAGGATTTTTCAGAAGACTATCCTTTATGCTGGGTTCTAAACTGAGCGGGGTTAAATTTTTGTTGTGGGGAAGAAAATTTGCTTTTGCCTCCACTAAACAGGCTTCCCTTGAAGTGATCGGGGGTTCTGTATTTTGGTCCCGCGGCGTTTGGCGCTGACTTGGATTTGATAAATGTTTTCATCCTTCGACGAGTAATATTATACAACTTTGAAGCAAAATTTATTTGCTTTTCTTTTCTTGGGCAAGTTTATGGAGAAACAAACTGACCAGCGAAAGTACAATTGAGGCTATTACTGCCGTCATAAAGTTTTCGATTGTAAATCCGGGAACTACAAAGCTTACTCCCCACAAAAGTACCACATTAATAAGGAATGCGGTAATCCCGAAAGTAATTATGGAAAGAGGAATAAAGATTATTTGTAAGACCGGTTTTATAAATGTGTTAACGACGCCGATTACAACTGCGGTTACGATAGTGTCCCAAAATGTTTCAAATGTGAAACCCGGAACTAAATATGAAACAATAAGCAAAGTAAATATATTTAAAGCTAAAGTGATAATTAACTTCATAAGATGTCGGTATCTGAAATGGCTTAATGGCTAACGTCTAGAATATTTTAATAATGAGGTTTGTAAATATTATTGTCAACCATTGGTTTCAATCTTGGTACTTATTAAAAAATTCTAGATCTCTTTGGATAACGCTATCCCAGCTAGGGTGCATATTGTGGTCGGTCGCAGGATATTTATTAAATATAACATCTTTATCAAGAGATTTAAGTTTATCGACCAGTTCGTTACTCCAAGTAACAGGGACGGCATCATCCTCAATCCCCTGCTGAATTTGAAGCGGTGCTATAATTTTATCCAAATAGTTTGTAAGAGAGTAAAGTTCGACGTCGTAGTCTTTTTCGAATTCAGAAAGCTCTCGCCTTATCAATTTTCCTCGATCGATAGACTCGTCTGTGTAGTAAAGTACTGAATATGGAAAAGGTTTGGAAACGGGTGCCCAGAGCGTTGTTGGGTAATCGGCTCCGGTTATTTCCAAAACAGTCAACGCGATTTGACCGCCGTTTGAATGACCCCACAGGTAAATAGTTAATTGGTTAGTTAGTTTGTTCGTTACTTCGTAAGGATTTGAAATAGTGTCGGATATTTTTATAATATTTGGGCTATTTGGCAAATGGTTAATTGTTTCGAGAAGACTCAAGACAGTAACATAAGTTTGGAAGCGGGTTTCAAAGATGTTTGCAGTTTCTTCATCGGAACCTCCATACCCCAGAAAGTCCGGCGCAAAGGTAATAAATCCTCGTTCGGCGAAAAACCCTGATGCGTTTCTTGTACCGTCACCTGTTTTAAAAAGTTGTTGGTCGATATAACCCCGAAGCATAATTATTATGGGAAATCTTTTAGCCCCCGACTCGGAAGGGACATTAATTTGTCCGGTTACCTTTTTTAGAGTTTTGCCGTCGAGATTTGGGTTAAATTCGAATTCAAATAGATAGGATGAATATTCAGTCTCTTCCTTTAAAATCTCCTTAATTTCAAGTTTGCCGGGTTTGATTTCGGTTTTAGCAAGGTTTTCAATGGTGTATTTCTCTAAGGGTTTTGATTTTTGCCTGTCGGTAAGAGATATTGGAATGTTGTCAGATAGTTTAAGTCTGTCACGAAGATAGTATCCTGCCAAAAAAGATACTCCCACAAGAATCAGAGTAACTAGGGGCTTTTTCATAGTCTGAATTGTACACTAAAGTGCAAAAAATTTTTGAAGATTTAAAATAATCGTGAAGGTCGAAAAGCCGCCGTAGAAAAGGAATGCACAGCCAACGGCAATTACTCTAAAAAGCGACGGTCTCAAAGGTTTCTCAAGTAGCGTCATGTTTGTCCAGAGGATAAGTCCCGAATAGATAAACATTGAAATTGCGTTTAGAACTGCCCCTGTCACGACCAACGCGAGCGGTTCCGTGAAGCCTAAGGCAAAAATAATAATTCCGGCAAATATTTGCAGCCACAAAAATCCATAGAAAAATTTCGGTAGCTTATCGGTCGTAAATTTATTTTTGTCGATTATGACTAAATTTTCGCTAGAGATCCTTGCGTTAGAACCGTAAACACTAAACTGTGTTCCGAAAAGCATGACTGCGGCCATCAGTAAGAAAAATGTTCCCAAAAAAGGAAAAGTTCTGCTCGCGATGACACCCCCTTCTCTTATGACAAAATTAATACTCGTTTCGACCCCGGGGTCTTTGTAAACGGTTGCGTAAGCCAAAAGTGAGAGAAGAATCATTGTAAAAGCGCCGGTTATCCAAAAAACAATTGCGTGCTCGAGGTTTATTCGTTTCCACCAAGTTTTAAATTGTCGGACATTTTCGCTATTTGATTCAAACGTCGCCCCCTCTAGTCTAACATCTTCCTTTTTACCCGACAGAATATTGGTTATGTGCCCCGCGTATTTGGCCATTCCGTAACCTTTTTCTTTGACATATAAGGATTGGGCAAGATTTAAATTACCTCCGGCACCAGCATATGCAAGTGCTCCCAGAAAAGTTGCAACAGGTAGGCCTGCGGGTAAAAACCAAAATCCTTCTCCCAGACCGAAAATTCCCTTGGAAAGCGCAGTCCAGTCGGGCGATTTTGCAAAGTAAAGTGTTATCAGAAAGACAAATGGAATACCAATAAGTATTATCGCTTTTTGAATCTTTTCCTGAGTTTTATAGACTATATGTCCCAGACTAAAGAGTCCGCCCAGAATAAGAAGTAATATTATGCCAACGTACTTTGAATACATTATGCCCATTGCCGATGATATTAACTTTGCCGAAGAGGCCATTATGCCCGGCCAGAGCCAAGGGATTAGAGTTGTTGCCGTAAACCAGTAGGGAGTGAATTTCCCGAACTTTCGGGTCAGACCGACAAAAATGCTCTCACCCGTTACCAGAGTGTACCTTTCAATTTCCATATTAATAAAAAACTGGAATGTAATTCCCAGTATAGCCGCCCAAATAATTCCCAGCCCGAAATTTGAAGTAAGATACGGCCAGAGAATAAGTTCTCCGCTTCCAAGCCCGACTCCCAAGATAATAAAACTTGGCCCTATCAACTTTCTCAAGGGCCAGGGGGCGGGTAGTTCCTGTTTATTAAGGGGAGAAAGTGTACTCATCAAGATAGTTTAGGGCAATATTAGTGTATTTGGCAAGGAATAATTATATTTAAGTTTAGGAGCAGAAGATTCTGGGAATACGAATTCTGAGAAAGCCAATCTTGAGCGGTAAGAACTGCAAAGTGCATACACTTGTTTTACCGGGGAATCGAAAAACGCCGATTACAAATGATTCAGGAGTAGGTTCGGGTGTAGGAGTTGGAGTTGGTTCGAGTGTAGGCGTAGGCTCCTCTGTTGGCGTAACCTCCTCTGTCGGGGTTGGGGTCGCTTCTTCTGTCGGTGTAGGAGTAGGCTCTTCGGTGGGAGTAAGAGTAACCTCCTCTGTCGGGGTTAATGTTTCGGTTGGCGAAATTTCTTCGGTTGGAGTAACTTCCTCTGTAGGCGATGCGGAAGGTTCAGACGGCGTTTCAGCGGTTGAACCTGTATTTTGCGGTTCGCTGGTTGCGCGAATAGCAAAATCATTAGCATTATTATCGGTATCTTCACCATTACCTCCTGTGGAATTGCTCTCTCCAGGTTTTCTTTCAATACTTTGATTTGCGGTTGGATTTGTCGGAAAAGGTGAGGTTTCGACAAAAGCGTTTGTGGCGGATCCCAAAGCAACACCGTCTATAATTGTTCCGGAATCTTCCGCCCCTTGACGAAGGGCTATTCCATTATCGGCAGCCAGTGTTGCAGCCGTTACGGTGTCAGGAGTAACTGGAGGTGTCCAACCGCTATTGGCCCAAAGATAAAATCCGTGAGGAGGTATAATTGTTTCGGAATCCCAAGCTTTTATAGAGGTATCTGACGTGCCTGAAGACGAGCGCTTAACCAATCTGTGGCCATTTAGGTCAAAGTTACTGTCTGTGGGATTGTAAAGTTCAATAAAATCATCGTTGGTATTTGTTCCTGCAATTTGTACTTCCGAAATTACAACATGGGTTGCGGCAGAGCGGACGGTTGTTACGTGTTTATAAGATAAAGCTATGAGAAGGAAAAAAGAAAGTAAAATTGGGAGTATAAGATACTTTCTGGGCATGTTTTTAAAAATTATTACTTTTATAGTAGAAATAAAAAATCCAAGGTGTCAACTGCATCTTAATACGTCCCTTTTAATCATTTTGCCTCTTGATTTGTATATTTTTCGGGATTATAACTAAAGTAAAGATTCGGGTAATATTTGGAATATAAAGGGAATAAATCCTAAGCACTAAATCCGAAATCCTGAACAATTTTAAAAATTACAAATTACAAATTACAAATGACAAATGACAAGTGAATATTAAATGTCAAAATCTAAAGGCCAAAAGTCTCCTTTTTACCAGTTTGTTATTTAGTCATTTAACATTGATTTGGCATTTGGTATTTAGCATTTGAACTTAATATTATTTAGGATTTAGAAATTTGGATTTGGGATTTTTAAAAATATGGTGGGAAGAATTAGCACACCAGTATCAGTTAGTCTTTCTTTCGACGGCAAAAGTAAGCGGGTTTTTCCCAAGTGGTTGGTTTGGAATGGCCGACTCTACCCTATCGTTAAAATCGGACTTCATCATACATATCGATCGGGTCGTACCCTTTTCCACGTTTTTTCGGTTGCCAGTAAAAGCCTATTTTTTCGTTTGGTTTTTAATACCGATAACTTGCATTGGAGATTGGAGGAAATTTCGGATGGAATGCCAAGTTGAATGGTTAAATTGCTAAATAGTTATATGGTTATATCTTTAACCATTTAGCCATCTAACAATGTAACAATTTTAGTCTGATTATGCTTAAACATGAAACCACAACTCAACTGTTCTTCAATTCTAAACAATCAACCATTATTCATATTGATCTTAATTCCTGTTTTGCAACCATTGAGCAGCAGGCAAATCCGCATTTAAGGGGGAAGCCAATTGCGGTCGCGGCTTACACCACTCCCAGTGGATGTATCGTTGCCCCGTCTATAGAGGCAAAAAGGTACGGTATAAAAACCGGAATGCGGGTGAAAGACGGCAAGGTGTTATATCCTGATTTGATAATATTGCCGCCTGATCCATGGAAGTACAGGAATGTACACCTTGCTCTGCGTAAATTGTTGGCGGATTACACTTATGACGTTACCCCGAAAAGTATAGATGAGTTTGTATTAGATTTTCGGAACTTTTCTGGTTCTCCGATGCATGAGAAAGCACGAGACATTAAAAGAAGAATAAGAGAAGAAATCGGAGAATGGTTGACGGTTTCGATTGGTATTGCCCCCAATAGATTTTTGGCAAAACTTGCCTCGTCTCTTCACAAACCCGACGGTTTGGATGAGATTAATAAAGATAACTTCTTAAACTGTTACTCTAAACTTAAACTTACCGACCTTCCATATATAAAGATCCGAAACGCGATTAGGCTTAATAATATGGGAATTTACACGGTTACCGATTTTTATCAAGCGCCTTTGTGGAAATTGAAAGCGGCTTTTGAGTCGATAAACGGTTATTACTGGTTTATGCGGATTCGAGGTTGGGAGATCGACAACGTGGTTTTCGGGCGACGAAGTTACGGAAATTCTTATGCTCTACCTAAGGCATTATCAACTCCCGAAGAACTTTCCCCGATTTTATCCAAATTAGTTACAAAGATGAGTGCGCGCTTAAGACGCGCCGGCTATAAAGCGAGAGGAATTCATCTTGCAATCAGTTACCGAGACGGAAGTTTTTGGCACAAAGGGGTTACTTTGGAAAGTGTAATTTTTGACACGCGCGATATTTATAAAAAGGCTTTTAAAATACTCCATGGCTTTTCACAGGTAAAACCCGTGCGCGATATTGCAGTTTCCTGCTTTAATCTAATAAAGTCAAGCGAAACACAGTTAGAGCTTTTCGAGGATGTTGTTAAAAAGGAAAAACTGGTTAGTTCAATAGATAAAATCAATGAACGTTGGGGAGATTTCATCATTACTCCTGCAAGAATGATTGCCGTGTCCGATGCGGTTCCTGATAGAATCGCATTTGGAGGGGTAAAGGAATTGGAAGAATTTACACTAACGTAATGCCAATATACGAATGCGTGCGAATGCTACGAATAAATACAAATTATGTAGACTGCAAGACCATTGCCTAAATCCAAAACCATTTGTATCTATATGTATGCATTGGCATTATTCGAATTTATTAGCATCATTATATCTGTGTAAGGTCGACATTGTCCTCTACCTTTATTTCATTTTTTTCGCTAAACCCTGCGTTGACTTCCAAAACATAATCTATTCCTGTGGGCGGTTGATATAAAGGTAGCTCTTGGTCGGGCGCTCCGGGAGAAGGAGCGGGGACGTTTGAATCAATTTTTACAATCTTTTCATCGACAATCCAGATGATATCGATGGGAATTAGCATGTCTTTCATCCAGAAGGAAGGATAAGATGTATTTTCAAAAACAAAAAGCATTCCTTCGTTATCTTTTAAACTTTTGCGACCGGACAAACCTTTAGCCTTTTCTTCGTTATCATCCGCTATATCGATGAAAATATCAGCATTACCTACTCTTATTTGTGGCCTTGAATCTTTGAAATCAATTTGTGTAATCGGAGATTTTGAATTTAGTTCGGAGTTTAATAACCTATCTTTGAATAAAACTAGAAATAGTCCACTGATTATTACTGCTATGCCAACAATTATCAGCTTTTTTGACATTATATATGACTGAAGTTTAGTAACTATTAAGCTCCTTATCAATATCCTGAAGCTCTTTATCTACGTCGGAAAAATCAGTTTCGTTCAAATCATTTTCGATATCATTAACTCTATCGGAGTCTGACTGGGATTGCATCTTCGTAATCTCTCTCTGATAGGTATTGGTTGTTGGTAGCTTTTGCTGTTTTGCAAGTGTTAAAGCCATAAAACCAAGGGCTACTACCAAAATCGCCGCTAAGAATATTAAAAAGTTTTTTCGTGAAACAAGTTGCATATTTTAAACACCTCCTGTTGGTTCAACTGTAGGTGTAACTTCAACTGTTGGAGTTGGTGTTTCTGTAATCGGTATTTCAGTTGGTGTAACAGCCGAAGTAGGCGTCGGGATTTCTTCTGCCGCACCACCTTGGCCGACTCTTAAGCCTTTTATATCGCCAATTACGTGTACTAAAATTCTATGAATGGCCATGAGATCTGTCTTGATTTCCTTCACCAGAGATCGAACTATTTCAAATGCCATTTTGGGTTCTTGTGATGCCAAAGCCGTTTCAACTTCCACATCCGCTGCTTCAATATTAGTAATTACGCCAGCTAGCATTTCTTTTGCATCAGCTACTTGGATGAGGACATCATCCAGGACCAAATCCTCATTTGCTCCCCCGATTATTGCCAATCTTGATTCAATTCGTCCGATTAATCTTTCAAGTCTTTCAACGGCTGCCAAAAGCCTTCTTCTTAGAAGTTGCCAGAAATGTCTTATTCTTTCTATGCGCTTTTCTGACAGTCTTGCCTCGCGAGTAGCTCTTTTTTCTTCTCGGATAAGCTGCCTTTCTTCAAGTTTTACTTCGCGCTGAGCTTTCTTTTCTTCCAATTTTTCCTGTACTTCTAGGCGCTTTTGTTGTCCGACCGAAGAGGGTGTTAAGGTTTGGGCAAAAGAATAAACAGGAACAAATGCTGCTATAAAAAGAAAAAAGATAAGAAGGATTACTTTTCTCATCTAAATAATTTTGCAGGACATAATATCATTTGTCAAGGGGTGTACCTTTTGTTTCGTCTCCCAAAACCTTAGGCTCATTGGTTGAGGCTATTTGGACGTGTTCAATTCGTATACTGAGAAGATATATAAAGATTATTAGAGTAAAAATTAATGAAGGCAGGAATAGAAGAACTAGATGAAAATTCCTATTAACCACCCTCCTATGAATATGGACAGGTTGATAACTCATATCCTAAGTTTACAGCAAACTTTCAATTTTTACGATCTCTGTACCAGACGCAGCGGTTTTCGACGCAGCCGCAGGAATATGTTTCCTTTTCCGGGATTTCGACAACTTCACAGGTTGTAATGACCTCATGATTTGCACATATTTGTGAAGAGCATCCAGAGGGGAAACAATCGGTATCTTGATTACAGTTTCCGGTTGCCATTAATGGCGCTCCCTTTTCATTTGTAAGTACTTCCGTTTTATTGGAGTCTTGTTTCTGGGAAGTTTTTGTTGAAAAGTAAAAATAGATAAAAAATAGAAGTGAAATAAGTAAAATTATGGCTATAACCCTTTTCATATAAGTGCCCTCGAGAGGACTCCCCGAATAGTTCCTACTTTCTCGCGAGGTCTACGTCCTCGCCTCGAAAGGGCGAATGTACGGGGCAAGCGAACCCCTAAAATGTGCCAGGGACAGGACTTGAACCTGCACGCTCGGTAAGAGCACACGGTCCTAAGCCGTGCCTGTCTGCCAATTCCAGCACCCTGGCGCTATCAGAATTATATCAGCTTTACAAATCAAATTCGACTGGAATGTGGTCAATTTTATCCATAAAATACTTCACCTTCCAGCTCCAGCTGGAAGAAGGGGGTGCGTAGCGACGCGCAATTTTTGAAATATTTGTCGCACCTTTATCATAATATTTTTCTCTTAGTGTTCTTGTTACTACTTCTATAGATTCCTCCCAAGACTTAAATTTGTAATTTCCGTTAGCCCAACCGTAAGCATTGTATGAATTTTTAGGGATATGTTTACCGAAAGTTGATTCTACTCCCGAAATAGCAGGTACGAGTCTCCAATCTATTTGATAAATATCCGCATACATAATAAATTTGTCTGCATGATCTACAAACGGAGAGTTGTGACTTTCAAGAAAACTTTTAAGAAATTTGGTTCGGTAATCAACGTCGTAATTTCTGTTGGCCACAAAAACTTTAGCCGATTCACTCACGTTGGTATCAGCCGAAGTGAGATCAGCATATAAAAGTTTAAATATTAGGATAGATAAGAAAATAATTTTTCTCATAAATGTTTCCCAAAAAAAACAGGGTACCTGACGGTACCCTGTCGAATAATTCTGACGCTCATCCGAGTCAGACTCGGTTTGCCTCAGAACGTGGAAGTACTATAACATAATACTATAGGAATGTCAACTGTATGGTGACTTTCCTGGCATAAGTTCAAGAAGTTATGAACTTTTGTAAGATTGTCAAGATACACGATATAAGTCTTGTCTGACGTAACTATAGGGTTTATGGATATCCCCTTTTTTTATCTAATTGTTTAGCTCGATGCGAATGATGCGAAATATGACGCGGATTACGCGAATTTTTATTTGTGTAGCTCTATTGTTTTTTAGCTAAGATGAAGATAGAGGGTCCAAGACTAATTTTAGCAAGGAGTCTTTGAAGGTATTTTTCCAAAAATAGAAGGGTTTCTTTGGATAAATATTTTTTTAGAAACGGACTTCTTACGTTTGAAACACTTCTTTCTTCTAAAATAGTGAATCCAAACTTTTCTAGCATTTCCCGAATAGTATCGGGGTGATAGTTTTTGAAAGGAATATTACTCTTTTTGGCTTTTTTTCCTGAAACGTCTTTGGGAAATATATCCAACCAGAAGGTGAAATTTCCATGGAAAAATTCTGAAATTATAGCTTTGAGGTGTCTTTTATTGGCGAATTCAACTATAAAGTACCCGTTTTTTTTGATTAATTTTTTTATAACACTGAAAGCTTCGTCTGGATTTTCGATGTGGTGAAGCACTCTTACAAGGATGGCGAGGTCTATTGATTTACTTTTCAGTTTTGTGGGCAGGTTTTCAAGGCATGAATGGATAAATTTAACTTTTTTGCCTTTAAAACTACTTCTTGCGATTTTCAGAAGTTTTCCCGAGGGGTCAGATAAAATTACACGTTTTCCACGGTAAATATAACTCGGTGTCAGTCTTCCATAACCTGTTCCGATTTCAAGAATTGAGTCGATTTTTGGAATTTTTTTTAAAAAGGATTTTATCGCCAATATTTCTGCACAGTGTTCGTATTCGCGTCCTTCCCAGTAGGAAGGGTAGTCGTATGTATCGTATGCGGCCGGCATATAGGGTGATATATAGGATTTTAGCAGAGGATGTAAAGCAGGGTTAACAATAATTAGCGCATCTGATTCATGTAGAAGGAAACTCCTTCAGCCCAGGTAGTTGAGGAAGGGTGAGCATATTTTGCCATTATTTCTTCAACGCTAACATACCCAAGATCGATGTAATTTTCCTTTAGACCTTTAGAAACCGTTTCTATAGCTTCCTCGTATGAATCAAATCCAAGTGTTCCTTCGCTATGAATTCCCCAACCCCAGCAATTATTGCTGCCTTCGGGTATTACTCTACAAAGGCCTGATTCTTTTTGGGCTATGGCGGTAAGCAGTCGGAAGTCGAGACCATACTTGTCGGCCGTTTGAACGATAAAATCGGCGTAAGACATAAGTGGTGAATTGTATGCGTCTAAGTATTCTCTTATGATTTCGGACCTGGCATCTTCCGCGGTTACTTCCCCCGAGATAGAAGGTAGTGTGTCGGGAAGTGATGCATATACTTGTATACCAGGCTTAGGTACCTCGATAAGATTAGTGTGTGTGTATTTAGTGTCAATTTCGGAGTCATAAATTGCCGTGAGGGCTAAGACACTTGCAAAAAGTGTAACCGGCGTAAATGTAAAGAAAACCAGAGTTAAAACAATCTTTTTCCAAAACGAACCGGTTTCGTTTGAAGAATTTTGCATGTTTTTTTGAGGTATATTCTCCTGTCAGAATGCCACAAATAGTATTGGCATGTCAAGTTAATCATTTGCGATGTGTTATGATGAATTTTTAGCTTCGATCTGGTAAAATTTTTGCGTCACAGACAAACGTGAATGCCGCGTTTGACGCGGTGTTTTTCCCTGCCCGCCGGTAGGCAGGTTTGTTTCTTCGACTCGGCTCAAGAGTGTTCGAGCCGACTTTTTACGGTAGCGAGGAAATTACCTTCGGAATAAATCAGATGATAATTGCGATTGTCTAATGATACTTCTGAGCGTACCTAGAGCTATAGTCCTTGAGTGAAATGGAACTGTTGCATGAGCTTTGGTTTTGGGATTAAAGTATTGTCTGTGACTGCTTTTACTAATGTTTAAATTAAAACCTTCTTTAAAAAGTATTCTCTCTACCTCACGAGGTTTTAGAGGGACTAGCTTGGGCATATTAATATGCGAACTTGGGGTTTTTGTTTATTGTAATTTCCGCTTGGCTTATATAAAAATCTTCGTTATCAGGCGGAGGAACTTCACTTTTAGTTTTAATAAGGCCTTCAACATGAACAGTAATGGCTGCCTTGACATTTTTTTTTGCCTCTTCAAGACTTTTCCCAAAGTCTGAAATTCCTAAGGTTGGTACGTACGCAACAAAATATTTATCTTCCTTTTTAATTATTACATTGTATTTTAATATGTTAGTTTTCATAGTATCGAGTATAACACGTTTTTTTTGGATTTGGAATTTGTCTGTGAGCCGCGGAGGATTAGGACCTCCAACCTTTTCCTGAATTCAAATTTGAAATTTGTCTGTGAACGTTTTTGACAAAATTCGAACTTATTTCAAGTCAGTCTGTTAGCTCGCCGCTCCGCGGCTCGCAAGGTGAGCGCGGCGCCCCCACCCGCCGCGCTTCCGAAAAAGTCGCTCGAACATTCCGTCAAAGACGGAACAAAAGAAAAACGCAAAAATTTTAAAGAACATTTATATAACTTAAATGGCCGCCCTGGTGAGCTCAAATCCGTGAGGACTTGTCCAAGACGGCCATTAAAAATCC
>CAYSZS010000017.1:0-26503 GCA_964435575.1 uncultured Gammaproteobacteria bacterium
CTACTCAATCCTTTTCCCAATAATGATTATCGCATCGAAAGGTAAAGTATCTGCTAACCTCTCGTCTGATAGGATCACTTCATAATCGCTATTAAGGGCTTTATTTATGGTTTCAAAAACTTCATCAGGCGTATCTTTTTTTACTCTAATCTCGGTTTTTTGATAGGTATATGAATCTGCATTTCCTGTTTCTATATTCTTAAATCCTTCAGAGGTTAGAATCTCGGCAACTACATCTGCTTCTCCAATTACCCCTGATCCGTTCTGAACCTGCACTTTATATTCTGAAGTACCGACCTCTACTTCTTCTGTAGGTTCGGGAGTTTCGGTCGAAACCGGACTCGGTGACAAAGTTACATCAGACGAAACTTCAGTACTCTCGTTAGGCTTTTTGAAAAGAAACATTTTGGCCAAAACTATAAGTCCTACGACAAATAAAATGAGTAAAATTAATGTCGTAAAACTCATTCTCAAAGTCAGAACTCCTTTTTTTTCCGGCTTGATTTCTTCTTCATCAGAAACTTCTTGAGTTTTGGCTTCAGATACGGTCTCTGTAGCCTTTTCCTTCCCTTCCTTTAAGATAATGTTTAAAACCTCCTCATCACGCCCCGTGATATCCTCTTTCATTGCAAGGCCGATAATGGGATTGGCATCGCGCGTTTTGGCAACAACCTCGGGCTCAACTGCTTCAACTATAAGACCAGTGTTTGTTACGGCGCGGCGTAAAACCTCATAAAAATCCCTGACCAATGCAAATACGATTACCTCTTTCCCGTCGACTCCTTCACTTGAAACAATTTCCTTATAATCCCATTCTCCAGGAGCCAAACTCTCGGGAATTTTTTCTTTCAGCTGGTCGCTTAAAAACTGTCTTTCTTGACCACTTGACAAGTTAGAGTCAACGCTTAGCCTAACAATATAACTTAATTCGTCGGCGACCAAAATCCTAAATTTTTTGGTTTTAAACCTTTTGACAATTTCTGCAAAAGCCAAATCCAGAGTTTCCGAAGTCCAGCCAAATTCGGAAGATTCAAGAGTCTTCTCTTTTGTGCCAAGGTCAATCTCGGCAGCAATAATCTTGTCTTTAGCGATAGCAATAATATTTTTTATCATTGAGTTTCGTTCCATCCTGTAATGTTAATTGCTGTTCCTGTTCTCTTGGCAGTCACCTGGATTTTCTTCGTATAAGAAATTCCGTTAGTTATCTGCGCCGTCACATCTATAGTTCTATCCAAACCGCTCCCGCTCACACTAATATTACAAAGGCCGTCACCAACGGTCAACGAAGCACCTAAATAACTTTCATCGGACTTCAATCTGAGCAGTGCTTCTTCAACACAAGCTTCCGCAATTTTTAAAGTTTCTCCTCCCTTTTTATAATCAAGCGAACTTTTTGCTTCTCCCACGCCCAATAAAGATATGGAAATGGCTATAGATAAAGTAATTGCTGAAATGATAAGTATGCTGGTTAAGGCCATAAAGCCTTTCTGGTTATTTTTTACTACCATAAAATTAAATTACGGGATACAACAACAAGTATCAGCGGTTGGTCCGCCTGTACAATATACATCTCCGGGCGAATAGTAAACTTCTCCTCCCGTACAACTCGCCGCATTTTTCCTGCAAATTCCTGAAGTGTAGCCGTTTAGGATACAGATAGAGTTGCAGGAATTAGCTGACGGTGTCGGGGTTGGAGAAGGCGTAGACGTCGGTGTGGGTGTAGCTATAGGGCTCGGTGTTGGCGTTCCACCTGATAGTAGTGTAAGATTGGTTATAAGGGTTGAACCGTCTGATAAAATAAAATTCATATTAAGAGTGGCACCTTCCATACTCGAATCAAACGTAATATAGTCAATATTATAAACTCCGCCTCCAGCCGAAAGGCCAAAATCTGTTAAATCAATCGTCGATCCACTGGCACTTGTTCCCGTCCACTCAACCGGTCCCGCCCCTATCTGGATTCCAGTTACCTGTTCCCCACCGGCAGTCCCAGTCCAAGAAAAATACATCCTATCAATAGTAATGTCCTGATCAGCGGAATTTTGAATTGTAATTCCTTCCAGACTGGTTCCTCCGACTAAATTTAAGCCAGTAAGATCCAAAAGAAGGCGTCTTGCCTGGTTAAATTGACTATTTAATTCAACACTTTGGGAAATTTGTGTTTCTGCAGTTAACTGCCCGGAGGCGGCAGGTTCCGCCTGACGCAATGTCAGAGTAATCGAAACACTTTTTGCGTCATTCCCCGGGGAAGTCAAATCAGTGAAAAGAAGGTTCGTAACCGCTACCTGGTTGGAAGTTAAGTCGTATGGACCCAGTCCTCCTGAAGAAAATCGAATGGTTTGACCTTCAAGTGAGATTGTAGTTTGGGAAACTCCGTTTGTCAAAATCAATTGAGTCGGAGACAAGCTTTGAATGTCTTGGGCACGCCTGACTTCATATGTAATTCTTGATAGTGCGATTCTTGCATTCTGTTGGACAATTTGTTGATTAAAAGATTTCTCCCGGCCGTAGATAACGTCAAAAGAAAAAAGGATAGCACCGGTAATAAAAATTGCAAAAAGAGCCACATATACTATTAGCTCAATCAGTGTAAAACCCTTTATTTCTAATTTTTCAGCCACGGCATTAGGGTGCACAACAACAGGTAGTATTTGGCCCGGAAGTGCAATATTGATTTCCTCCTGGTTCATTTGTTTCACCATTACTGTTACATTGATTTACATTCCTTCTACAAGTTCCTTGACTATAACCAAGTGAGCTACAATACGCTGTGCAGGTCGTTATTGACGGGGTTGGAGTAAGAGTTGGCGATACAGTCGGAGTCGGAGTTAAAATGGGCGTCGGAGTCGTGGCTAAAGCCTCAAAGGAAACTTCCTGCCAGTTTGCAAGCTGGGTAGTCATTTCAACAATCGTCAACTTTGTCGGAATGAAGCTCCATGTAACTGTCGCCGTTATTTCCTTTGAATCCGGATCTACCAAGCTTGAGACATTAATAACTCGAGTGTACTTGCCTAATATATCGGCCGACCCAGAAAACGTCCATGATCCCGAAGTGTTATCAAGTCCGTGATTTCCATCAGCAGTTTTAAGGTTATTCCAGGATTGGTTACGTATAGACTTAACTGCTTCCAAACCTTCTACTGCATAAAAAGAAGCCGTTGTTTCTTCTTCGGCCAAGCGGGATGCTAAAAACGACCCCAGTATTGTTATTACACTCCCTCCTGAAATTAAAACAAAGATTGAAACAGCAACTATTATTTCAATAACGCTTTGACCCAAACCTGCTTTGTAAGGAATAGTTTTTCTAATTGACATTGGCAATACCTATTTCATTCACGCTTATAGTTGCGGTTTCCCCACTTGGACTTAAAATTGAAATCGTTTCGGTCGTGTCGGGATTACCGGTTATCTTATCGAAGATTATTTCAACGTTTGTAACACTGACTCCCTGCCCAATATTAAAAATCTCATCAAAAGTTGGGTCCCTGCCTAAATACGAAGAGCCTTTAAAAAGAATAATTTGATTAGCGTCAATCTTCACTCCCCATTCGCTATCGCCTTTACCGGCCATAGCATTTATTTGAGCTGTCCTTATAAATGACAGAGTCTCGTTAGTTGTGTTCTGAAACCTGTTTCGAGCTAAAAAATTTGACCCAACGGCTTCGTAAGAAACTGCCATGATAAGAAGTATCGCAACGACCAAAATAATCTCAACAAGGGTAATTCCCCTAAAATACTGACGCGAGGATTTTAATCTCATACATTATCTTCTAATTGATCCCGTTAATTGATAAATCGGGGAAATTATTGATATTGCAACAAACCCCACAACTAACCCTATCACAATAAGAAGCGCTGGCTCCAAAATCGTTGATAAATTGCGACTTATATCATCCACTTCGTCTTCGAAAAAATCCCCCAAATATAAAAGCGTTTCATCCAGTTTTCCGGTTTTTTCGCCAACGCTTATCATCCGGGAAACAAGCGGCGGAAATTCGGGAAATCCCTTTCTCATCGTCTCCCCGACATTTTTTCCTTTTGTCAAGGCCTTTGAGAGAACCAAAACGTCTATTTTAAAACGCAGATTAGATAAGGTATTCGCGGTTATGTCCAGTGATTTTGTTATCGGAACGCCGCTTGTTATAAGCGTTCCCAGGTTTCGGCAGAATCGCGCAAGCTGAACGTAGGTAACCAGCTTTCCCATTAGGGGAAGTTTAAGAATAAGCGTGTGCCAGACGGGTTTGACCTTAGGCGTCTGCGATATCATACGTAAAATTAATATTAGAATAAATGCTCCGGCAAAAATCGCGATTCCGTAGTTCTTCATGAGTTCCGCAAAAAATATTAAAATCTTCGTTGATAAGGGAAGTTCAATATTAAAGGACTTAAAAAAGTCCACAAGTTTGGGCAAAATATAAAGAGATAAAAACCCACCCAAACCAACCGTTGCAAAAAGAACTATTCCCGGATAGGTAAAAGCTGCCTGAACTTTCTTTCTTAATGAATAGTCTTTGCCAAGTTGTTTTGCCAAAAAATCAAGGTTTTCTCCAAGGGTTCCCGAACTCTCGCCTATTTCAATTAAACTTATAAAAAATTGGTCAAATACCCCGGGATATTTTTCAAAAGATGTGGCCAGGTTTTTGCCGTTTTTTACGTCTTCAAAAACTAATCCCAGAACTTTCCTGAAATACGGATTTCTTGACTGATCGACCAAAGTTTCCAAGGCTTCGGAAATAGGAATCCCGGCCTTCATCATTGTGGCCAGATGTTTGGTAAAAAGAAGCCTATCCTGATGGCTGACTCTCTTAAAAATGTTCAATTGAGCAGTCAAAATCATAGATTTAGTCTATTATCCAACCAATTTATTTATTGTACAGTTACCTTAACTCGATGCGAATGATACGAATAAAGATACTAATGCCGCGAATTTTTTAAATATTCGCATAATTCGCGTGAATTCGCCTGCCTGCCAGCGAGGCAGGTATATTCGCATCGCTTCATTCTTTCGTTACTCTGATTATCTCGTCAATCGTGGTCACTCCCTGCTTCACCTTTTCAATGCCGTCTTCGAGCATGGTGGTCATTTTGTTTTTAACCACGATTTTTTTAATTTCAGATGAATCTTTTTTGGCAACAATTGCCGCCTTCACTTCGTCGTCAACTAAAAGCACTTCAAAAATCCCTACACGGCCGACGTAACCTGTTTCGTGACATAAATCACAACCCTTGCCCTTATATACTCTCAAATTTTTCTCATTTGGAAAATACTTTTGTAAAAGAGTTTCTGAAATTTCATTAACTAAGATGCCGCTAACTTCTTCCGAGATTCGACACTTGACGCAAATTTTTCTTACCAAGCGCTGGGCAATTACTACGTTTACGGTCGTTGCGATAAGAAAAGGTTCGACGCCGAAATCAAGAAGTCTCGGGAAGGCTGTTGCGGCGTCGTTTGTGTGAAGGGTCGATAAAACCAAATGTCCCGTCATTGCGGCGTTTATAGAAATATCCGCCGTTTCTTCATCCCGAATCTCGCCGACCAGAATTATATCCGGGTCTTGCCTAACAATGGACTTTAGTCCTGCCGAAAAAGTTAAATTCGTATTTGGATTCACTTGTATCTGATTAACTCCTTCCATATCGTATTCAACAGGATCTTCTATTGTCATAATATTCACATTCCTTTTATTCAAAAGTTTCAGGACAGAGTAAAGTGTTGTGGTTTTACCGGACCCCGTAGGACCCGTTGATAAGATCATTCCGTGAGGCTTATTGTAGGCAGCAACCACTTTTTTTAGATCGGACTCGGAAAAACCAAGATCCTGTAGTGAAAATTGACGACTCCTCTCGGATAAAAGTCTCATGACGACTTTTTCGCCGTTGGTTACCGGAACAACGGAAACCCTGATATCCAATTTTTCCTCCGGAAGCTCAATACTTATTTTTCCGTCCTGGGCTGATTGATGCTCGTCTGTTCTTAAGCGGGCCATAACTTTTAATCTGGTTACTATTTGCGGATGTATCACGGAAGGCAAATTTATAATGTCGTGAAGCATTCCGTCTATTCTGAAACGCACGGTCGATCCTTCATCTGTCGGCTCTATATGAATATCAGATGATCTATTTTGGTAAGCATATTTGGTAATAGTATCCACGATTTTGATAATCGAAGGTTCGGCTACCTTGGTACCTTTAACCTCTTTAACGTTTTCTGCGATAATTTCGTCAAAGACTTTTGCAATATCTTTTGCATAAAGATTGAGGGCATCCTTTATGCTTCTTTTTGATGCATAATAGGTTTTTACCGGAGTACCGGTTTTCTTAGCTATAAAGTCAGGAACTTGTTTATCAGATGGGTTATTTAAAGCAATATGAAGTCCGTCTTTATCTTTCTTAAATGCAACGACCATCTGCTTTTTTGCATAAACTTCGGGAACCGTATTCAGTACACCGTCATCTATTACCGTTTCAGAAAGATTAACAAAAGGGAAGTTTATAAGATCCGCAATAATCTTGCCGATATTGATATCTGAAATTAAATCCTTTTGGATAAGTAGTTCTTCCAAAGAGATTTTTTTAAGACTC
The DNA here is from genome assembly GCA_964435575.1 of uncultured Gammaproteobacteria bacterium. Taxonomy (GTDB): domain Bacteria; phylum Patescibacteriota; class Microgenomatia; order UBA8517; family UBA8517; genus GWB1-39-12. The sequence continues at coordinate 6,583 of CAYSZS010000017.1, forward strand.
GCTTCTTCAAATGATTCCTTTAATTTGTCTTGTGGAATGACGTCAAGTTCTTTTAAAGTATCAAAAAGTTCTTGCTCGCTAAAAAGCCTCATACTTCCATATTACCAAGCCCGAGGAAGTTTGACCAGAGACTCAAAGGAGGAAGTGGGTTCTCATATCACGTTTTTTTGCTGCACTACCCATTTTTCGCAAGCAGATATAACGTACTCTACTGCTTCTTTACTTTCTGAGGAAAAATAATCTAAAACACCCGTACCGCCGTACGCCAACTTGAATGCTGGCTGATCAACATAAACTCCACAGTCTACGACCCTAACTCCCATTTTTCGAGAAAGATCTATTTTCGCTTGGTATGTCTCGTCATGTAGCCAAACTCCTTGGACAGCTTCCGACGCAAATTCTGTAATTTCTTGGTATCTTTTTAGCCAAAAAGATTCTATGGCTAAAACTGATGTTCTTTTTCTAAGCATTTTTCCCACTACTGGATGAACTAAATTAGGAATTTTGACAACGTAATTAACAGGAAGTCCAGATAATAAGGTCTCACGAACCTCATCAGGGAACACCAAACTTCTCTCCCATTTATCCCCGCTTAAGTATCGGGTGTTAGCTTCAGGTTCGTAAAGAATTGCGTGCTCATAATTAGGTAAATGCGATATGCCGTTTAATATGAAGTTAATATGGGCGGGAGTAGGAATATTCCTGTATTTGCCGCTATAAAATGCAATTTTCTTTCCCTTAATGTTCTCCAAAAAGTTTCTCCAACTTACTATTTGAGATCGATTGTCCCATGAAGCAAGTGTGTCAACACCCTCGACAGAAGCAATTGCTTTTAATCGTTCCAGTCGATACATTCTTACTCTTGCTCCCCAACCTTCGATGGGCATACCATATGTCAATTTGTCCTCCAAATCTTTCAAACTTTCATCAAACTTATCACCCCTATCCAGTAAGTCATATGCGTCAGGGTTACTTTCCAAAAAGTAATCAAGAGCAGCCCAAAGTCTGTCACCAGAACCTTCTATAACAGGATATTCACTTGGTCTTTCCAAACCCATTTTTATATTTTTGAAAAATCTGGTTGATTATATACCTAATATCTGATTTCAGATAAATACGATTATAAAATTGTCTGAAGCTGTGCTTGCCCGCGCGCCGTCTACAAAGCCTTGGCGACTTATGACCTTTGGCGGGGAGGAAGTGGGATCTCAATATTTTTACTCCAGAGCTAATTAGAAGATCGTCGAACGTTCCAAGGACAAATTATTTTATTCTATTAAATTAGGTGATGATTTGTAGACGAGGACTTCAACTTCGTCCCCTACATGAATTTCTTGCGGTACACCTGTCCATTTGGGAGCTAACTTTTGTCCGAAGATTGTTTTTCCGCTTTGGACTTCTTTCCTGAAAGTAGCCAAAGTTGCAAGGGGTTCTTTGTCTTTATTAAGAAGTTCATCAACTGTTTCTGCCTCCCGTCTGACCAATGTCCTAGAACAACGTTCAATTGGTTTAACTACAGCAACCACTTGGCCGTTTATTTTTATTTTTCCCCATGCGTCTTCAGCAAAGGGGTCAATCCCTGCAATCCACATATCATGCCCGAAACGTTCTTTCGGAACGGAATTTCTTCCGTTTTCCAAAATTTTTTTATTCAGTTCATCAAGAGATGCATCGCTTCCGAGGGACATTGACCAGCTATCGGCAAACCCAAACCGTGCAAGTCCTAAGCTGTCTTTACGTACATAGTCAGCCGGCATATGTACTAAACGACAACCGTCAACGTTTAAATACCCACTAAGCCATTGAGCAGCTTCAAACCCATCATCAACCGCCTCATATCTCATGCTGTCAGTAAACATTACAACAATTCTTCTTGACCCTTCATCATTGATAGGAACGTCAATCTGCCACCCATATCCTCTCCCCTTTAAAACCATTACGTTATCCGTCTCTGACACCCGAGGTTCAATGAAAACCATCTTTGGATATTTATCTGAAAGCATGAACTTCCCATCTGATCCTACCACCATCCATCGTCGGCTCCATCGAGGCCCCATTTCACCTACTTCGAATTTTTCAACTTCAACTCTTGCGCAGGATTTTATCGGCCCCTCTGTTAATGATGAAATTTCAACTCTACTCATGGTCACGGGCTATTCTATCACCTACTTTTTTCCAGAGCAAATTTGAAGACAAATTGTTTTATATAATCTACTTAATAATATTTTTGGGTATATAATTAATTTATGTCTGGAGCAATAGCCGCAATCTACTCATCCTTTTTTCTTGCACTTTCACAAGCGTCATTGAAGAAAAGCTACAGGGAGCTACCTCCATCCGTCGCGTTTTTCTTTGATATGGTTTTTGGTGTTTTGCTTTGGCTTCCCCTAGCACTTTTTTTTGGCGTAAATTTAGTTTTTTTTAACGAGGTACTCATTTACGCTATTGTTTCAGCCATCCTTTCTGAAGCGGTAGTTTTTTACGCGCTATCGAAAGGCCAACTAAGTATTACCTCTATACTCATTGGTAGTTACCCAATTTATACAATTCTTTTTTCGTTTCTTATAAATAGGGAGTTGCTTACGTTATCACAGGCTTTGTTTGTTGCATTAACTATCATTGGAACTCTCATTTCGTATTTGCCTTCCAAATTAAGTCGAGATGAACTTAAAAAAGCGGTGCTCTGGTTTGGCCACTAATTGCTGCGGTCGGAATTGGTCTGTCAGATACTTTGTCGAAAAAAGTTATCACCAAAACTGAGGACTTTACGTTCCTCTTTGTTTTAGCACTGGTTCAAGTTCCTGTTGCCTTTATTTATCTTAAACTGGAGAAACAAAATATAGTCAATAAACTACGTGTGGTAAGGCAAAAAGCTTACGATTACAAAAATGCAATTGCAGGATCACTGTTTAATATTGTCGGTACTGGACTATTATGGATTGCCTTCTCTAAGACACTAGCTTCGATTGCCTCCCCCATCACAGCAACAAGCGGTGTTCTTGTAATAATTATTTCACTTTTATTTTTGGACGAAAAAATATCTGTCCGACAAATCTTGGGAATACTATTGGTCTTTGGAGGTATAATCGGATTAGTAACTTATGGTTAATCTATAAAAATGGATCAAATCATTTCATATTCCGGAAAAGAAGGTCTTCTTAAAGTAACTATCAACTCTTTAGAAGCTAAAAGGGAACTTTTGGTATTTGAAACAAGTTATGCATCGCTAAATAATCTATTTACAAAAAAACAGGCTGAAAATATCAGGGCTGAGTTTCTTAAGAGAAAGATAAAGATTCGTGAGCTAACAAACCATGCGTTTCATGAACAGTATACAGACGTTCCGGATTTCCACGAAAAAGTCATGGCCATAAGATATATCAATCCTAATAAATTAAATATTCTAGTAGAGACACTTGTTTATAATAATGTTGTGGCAATATACGAACCCAAAGAGGGCGGCTTTTGTGTTGAAATTCACAGTAAAGAACTAGCCAACCAACAGAGACAGCTCTTTGAATTTATTTGGAAACAAGCTGACCGTCCAATCATTGGAAAAAACGGAAGAACCTCTATTTTCTGAAGCTAATTTTAAGGGAGCCAGACTCCCTGAAGATCGTCGAACGTTCCAAGGACAAATTAAATCTTGTTAATAATTATAGGGTTTTTGTTTTATAATATCCTCATGTCAGAAAGAATTGCTCATCTGCATATAGAAAAAACCGCGGGTACATCAATACGAAAAGGCTTGTTCGAACCGGTATATGGTAAACAAAATGTCTTACTCTACCATCCGCCAATAGATATGTTTCGGAGGATTTCAGATCTTAGAAGTGAAAGGTACACTAAAGCGTACCAGATCAAAGAGCTTCTTGTGAAAACCCCCCTTAGACCTATTGTCGACTTCCTTGTTCTTCAACTTCGGAAAAGAAGTAGTACAAACGACATTGCTTGGGAAGCATTACAGTCTACCGACTACAAAGTAGTCTCTGGACATTTTTCCGCTGATAAAATTAACTTTCTTCTAGATCACTTTACAACGGTTGTTATTCGTAACCCCCTAGAAAGAATGTATTCCCACTATTTACATTGGAATAGAAAAAATGGAGCCACACAATTTAGAATCAATATAGAATACAATCCTGATGTTACCTTTGAAGAATTTGCGATGCTCGAGAAACTCAAAGATTATCAAACTCAAGCACTAAGGGGTAAGCCACTAGAGGAGTTCGACTTGGTAGGAACCACAACAAATCTCAACTCATATAGTTATCGGCTGCTATCTCAGTTAGGACTCGACCCTTACTCGTACCCTCTTGATTATCACAACCGAACAATAAACAAACCTCCACTAGAAGTTAGTCAAGATTTTGCAAACGAATTTCGAGAATTTCATATAAATGATTACACACTATACGAGCACGCTCTTTCGTTAGAAAATAATTTACAAATTGAAAGCCTGCCGCGACTGATTTGAAGACGAACTACCCTTTACCTATGAAGTCGGGCCGATGAGGGATTGGAGTTTGGCGACTAGGTTGGTAATGGAAAAATCTGTTTTAACTATATAGTCATTTGCGCCCAACTCAAGAGCTTTGTCTATATCTTCTTTCTGACCTAAATTGGAGGCAACTACTACAGGAATATTTTTCCAGGTATCATTTTTCTTCATCTCCGAAAGAACCGAAAATCCGTCCTTTTTTGGTATTACGAGATCAAGTATCACCAGGTCAAACTTATCGGTCTGAAGTGCGTCCATTGCCTCTTCGCCGTCATAAACCAGTACGACATTATACGAAGCTTTAGAAAGCTTAACACGATATGCATTTGCCAGAAATTTATCATCTTCTACAACTAATATTTTCCTCATGAAACCTTAAGTGCCTCGCGAACTTTGGCAACAACCTCATCCAATTTCCAATCAGTCTTAACTAGATAATTATTAACTCCCTTCTTTTTACTCTCCTCAACGGTTGAAGCATCACTCAAATTCGAAAGAATTATTACGGGAACCCCCTTTCCCCATTCATCCTCTCTTAACCTGTCAAGAAGCGTAACTCCGTCCATAAGAGGAAGAACGATGTCGAGAAGTATCAAGTCGGGATGTTTTTCCAAAGCAACGGCCAACCCCTCCCCCCCGTCATATGCTTCTAAAACATCAAAACCATTTTTTTCGAGCTTCTTTTTAATGGCTTTTGACAGAAGTTTTTCGTCCTCTATTAGTAAAACAGTTGATTTTTTATCACTCACAATATATATGCTACTTCTTTTCAACTACTTCGCGCAATATCTGTATGATATCTTCTAATCTATATTGAGCCTTCAATATGTATTCCTTTACTCCAAGTTCAAGCATCGAGGCTTTCTTTTCATCGCTCGCGGAATTACTGACTACAACAACAGGAATTTTTGTCCAGGCCTCTTTTTTTCTCAATTCCCGCATAAACTCGAGCCCATTCATGTCCTCAAGGTAGTAATCAAGCCAGATGACGTCGGGGTATTCGGTGATATTTGCCAGATAGTCCAAAGCTTGCTTTGCCGAAGTACAGGTTATGGGTTCAAAACCCTTACTTGTCAATTTTTTGGAGATGGCCTGAAGGAGAAGTTCCTCGTCCTCGATTACCATCACTTTTATCGTTTTTTCCATTATTTACATTATATATTATCTTAGACGTCGATTGTAACTTCGCCTTCTTTTTGAACACTTCCCGAAAGCGGTATCGCAAACCAAAACGTCGTGCCCTTACCTTCGTCGCTCTCAAACCAGATTCTACCACCCGAGGATTCAACAATGGCCTTGGTCAGGTAAAGCCCGAGGCCCGTTCCTTCGGTTTCAATCTTGATCACATTTTCCGCTCGGAAGAACTTTTTGAATACCTGTTCTTGCTGGCGCTTAGGTATTCCGTAACCGTTATCCGAAATCTGAGAAATTATTTCCTCGCCCATTCGGGAAATTATAATAACAACTTCACCCTCATCAGGTGTGTACTTTACCGCATTGGTGAGTAAATTCATATAAACGTGCCTGATAAGTCTGGGGTCGACGTTGACCAAGGGCAATTTTTCGTGAATACTAATTACCAAATGCAATTTTTTCTTTTCCAATCTTGGCTTAACTTCAAGAATAACATCATCCAAAAGTTTTCTTAAATCAGTCGGTTTGGGATCTATTATAATCCTCCCCGATTCGATCCTTGAAATATTCAACAAAGTATTCACAAGTTGAATCATCCGTTCATTAGATTGATATACATTTGTGAGAAGCTCTTCCTGTTCCTTAGTCAGTTCTCCTGCATCGCGGTCTAAAAGAATCTCACAAAACCACTTCATCGCAGAAAGAGGGGTTCTGAGTTGGTGTGAAGCAAGTGAAATAAACTCGGTCTTCATCCTGTCTATTTCTTTCTCCTTGGTGATGTCGCGAAATACGTCGACTCCCCCTATAACCCTATCAAAAACAATTACCGGCGTTGCCGTAATGGATACCGGAAATTTCCTTCCGTCAAGTCTTACGAAAAAATAATCGTTACTTACAATTTTTTTCTTTAGGAAGAGTGCATTCCTGATGGGTCGTTCATTGACGTTTACTTCTCTATCTTCCTTATCAAACATCTTTATCGAATACCAAATAGGCTTCCCGATAAGCTCGTCTTGCCTTAGGCCGGTCAAGTATTCAACTTGTTGATTTGTGAAAATAATCTCACCTTTATCATTAATTCCGACTACGCCGTCACCAATATTTGCTAGCATTGCATCATCCATTGCTTTTTCTTCGGCAAGCTCTCTATTTTTACTAATCAGCTCTTCCTGAATTTTTTTCTGCTCAAGCGAAATCTGGTAGGTTATCGAGCTTCTCAGAAGCTCAACTTCTACCCAGGTTGACACGTCTTTTAAAGTCGAAGCTTCCAGGTCAGAAAATTTTCTGGGCAGGCGGTCTGCCAAAAATAAACTACCAACAATTGATCCGTCAGGAGCTCTCACGGGTACGCCCGCAAAAAATCTTATCTTAGGTCCCTCAGTAACATTGGCGTTATTCTTAAATTCCTCGTTTTGAGAGGCATCTTCAACGATAACCGCGCCTTCTTTTATGATAACTGCGTCAGAAAAAGAAGCAGCTCTCTCTTCCTGCGAGTACATAAGTCCCTGAATTGATTTAAACCATACTTTTTGAGAATCGACCAAAGAAATTCCAGCAACTGGTACAGCAAAAATTTTTGTAGCTAGACGAGTAATAACCTCGAATCTCTCTTCTTTCGGAGTATTAAGAAGATTTAAGCTTTGTAAGGCTATCAATCTTTTCTCTTCCTTTTCTTGGGCAGCATCCATACTAATTACTTATTAAAGTATATCGTTGAAATCCTAAACAAAAAAGTGGGTTTTAAAAAGCCCTAACAATTCTAGCGAGGAATGAGCTCAAACATGGCCGCCGAATTTGCCTGAAAGAATTGTTCTATCCTCCAATTTAGACCGCTAATCGAAACCTCTGTTTCGCTCGTCGTTCCCAAAAAATCTGTCCTTCTAAAAGTAAAATTTTTGAAAGGCAAATTATCAAAAGTAATTTCAACATTCTCCGAATGATTTAAAAAAGGATCGTAATTAACAACCAAAACTTTTACGACGTTTCCAGAAGCATCCTTTGTAGCAATCGCTTTCACCCAAGTTCCTGTACCGTAAACGGGATAATATTTCCAATCAAAATTATTCAAAAATTCTATTGCCCTATATCTTGGTTTTTCTTCAGGCTCGCCGAAACTATCGTTTGTGAGTATTCCCCACCTACCCCAATTTTTGCTTTGACCTTTGCCGTCTTTTATTTCAAAAAGAAAGACTATTGGCAACTTTTGAAAGGTTGCGGCATACATTGCCAGTGTATGAACTGCGCTGAAATTTGTGTCGTAACCAAGATCGTTCTCCGAGTTATGACCACTTTCAGAAATTATAAATTGTGTATTTACATACTTTGGATATCGAGTTATCCAAGAGCTAACATTCTCAATATCTCTCTCATAATCGTTAACATCTTTTGAATATCTATGCCAAGAGTAAAAATCGACTCTCAAATCATTTTTTTGGGCGTAATCAAAAAAATCCGTAAACCAATTTTTATAAAGAGCAGTTGTACCCGGGCCTCCAAAAGCAAAGGGCAAAACGTCTTGGGCATCCCTTGCGCCTTTTTCGGCATAAGTATAAAGCGTTAAATAATTCTTTGGTCCAGATAATTTAAATCCACCAAAAAGATCAGGCTCATTCCAAACCTCGTAGTAGACGCCTGCGATTGCCAATCCCCGATTTCCGCTTACATGCTCTATCGTTCTTTGGACGAGGAGTTTCCACTCATCCCAGGAGTAAGGTAGATCAACTTCCGTTCCTCTCGACAAAGCTTCCGGCATATAAGAAAGCGACAGAAACGGCCTTGCGCCCGTTGCTTGTATTGTCTTTATCTGAAGGTCTAACATACCCCAATCAAAACTTAAATTCCCACCAGAGTCTCTTGATACAGGATTATAAAAGTCGTAAATATGGTCGATTCTAATATAATAAGGTTCGAGATTATTGACCTTCGATATTACCGGTGTAAGCATGGCCCCCCTTTCTTCGCCGCCCTGTGCCAAATATTTCCAGTGGGGGGTAAAAGAGCGGGCGCTTGATAAATCGACAACTATATTAGCCTCACTTCCCGATAAATTAAAATAAGCCTTTTCCAAAAAGTGTGTCTTTTTGTTCAATAAAAACAGACTGATTGGTAAGCTTAGAGTAATAACCAGAATCGTAAAAAACCTAAAATAATATTTTTTTAGCATATTATTCCTCGGTAATTATTTTTAGTTTTCCGGATTCGTAAACTGCCGTGTCGGCGGTTAGAGTTTTTGCCTGAACAATATAGTGGTTGTAACCTTCCCATAAAGAAACTTTTCCTGATGAAACAAATGTTGAGGCCTGACTTGAAGTTTCGATTTGGCTGCCGGTAACTCCTATAAAATGGGTCGCGTCGTATATTCTAAAAAAAGCTTTGCCATTACCGTTCATCAACTTTATATTCGCCTCAAAGTAGACTTCCAGAAAGCCGGGGAAATCGTTTTTGCTTAAATAAAAATCGGTTCCGGAAAGGTTCGTCCAGTCCGTTGCCAAAGTACTTCCCGACCCGGGGATAGGAACGTAGAATGTACGACGAACTTTCTTAGCCGAAGCGCTCGTTACGGGGTTGGGGGTCGGGCTGGTAGAAACCATTTCTTCTGACATTAATTCTGCGATTTTAAGCTCTATATAGCGCTTACACTCCTCCCCACACTCATCTTTGGCCACTTGATCTCGGGAAGAATCTTCAACAAGCAATTTTATATTAGAATCGTTATCGTCAGCCGTCTTAAAAATGGTTGTGTATAGCAAATAACCAAGAAGTAAATTTACAAGAAACAGGTCAATTGTTAATATAACTTTAAGTAAGCTCTTCATTTAAAACTCACATTATAATCCAGACTTGGGGGTATGAGATTGTCTTCACGAAGACCGCTTCTTGAAATTTCTCTTTCAAGAACATTTACGTCTTCTTCAAGTTGTAATATCTCAGGATCACCGGCATATATTGAAGGCTTATAAGGTTCGTATGATGCGGGAGTCGGAGTCGGCTCAAACTTAGGCTCAATCGCCTCACCGCCTTCTTGTAAAAGTCTGAAAAGTTTAACGCCTATAAAAACTAAGATCATCAAAAAGACAAAAATGAGAAAGCTTCTAACGAGCCTTTTTATAAATTTATTTTCAAAAGCTCCTTTTACAGAAGTAGTCAAGGTAGAACCGGTTGCTAACCCTTTGGCTGTGAGAGGCCCGGAAGAAGTGGAGACTTTTTCGAGACTTTTACTAACAAAAGCCTTGAATTTTTGGATATCTTGCTTCACACTATCATCCTCTGGAACAGCTTGGAAAGATTTATCTTGCTGATCTGACCTGACAGGAGCTACGGGCTTTCCCATCAAGGCGCGAATCCAGCCAGTAAGTCCTCCAATTTTATTTTCTGTTTGACTTTTTAGCGTCACCATTTTTTTATTCTTCAGCGGTTTTAATCTCCCGAATCACCTCTCTCAAAAAGGTATTCGCCTCTTTTAAGAAGAGCTGGGATTCACCCAAAACTCCGATCATGTCATTGTAGTGTTTAAGAATCGCTTTCCTTTGCTTGACAATGAGAACGATCATATTATCAACTTCAACTTGTTTTTCTTTACTTCTCACAATTCTTGCGTTTGTTTCAAAAGTCCAGCGATCTAAAACTTCAAATTTTTCGTTACTGAATTTATATCCTTCTCTATCTTCGTCTCTTATTATTTCAAGTTTATTTTTGACGGCTGTTAGTGCGGAATCCGACCTCTGAGTAAAGTCAGATATTTTTCCGTAAGGAAGCGTTATCATGACTTCATAAACCAGAGGTTCGACTCCCTCCCATCGTTTTTCGGCAAGATCAGAATCTTTGACAAGATCATCCAATGTGCCCGCAGAAGGAAGCGTATCTCGATGATCGGTAAACCATCCTATTTCTTGATCTACTCTTAAGGTAAGCGACTCTTTCCTTACTTCAGAAACGCTTATTGCCTCAGATAACCTCGCCAAAAGCATTGAGAGATAGGCAATCACGACGTCGTCTCTGGCCTGAAGCATCTTTAGCGTGGCTTCTTGGGCATCCTGCCTACTCTTTAATGACTGGAAACGAAGATATTGCGACCTTCTTAGAAGATATTCCTCATGAGCCTTTTGATAATCTTGGAGTTTTAAAATGTATTCTTGATACGCCTGATCAAAACCTTTTTCTTCTTCTTTAATCTCTGACGACTGGGTCGCTTCGGACGACTGTGAAAAAACTTGTTGAACCGCTATTAAATTCAGGGTGACAAAAAAAATAGTGGGCAGAATCAAATATTTCTTCATGTATTTTAAATTTACACTTTTAGCTTTAAGACTACAACTTCATTGGTAAACCGATTAGATTTAGTGCTAAGGACCTCCATTTTTGACTTTTGGTCCTTCCGGCGTGTCCTCAACTTTAAACCCTTTTTTCTCTATCTTCTTTCTTATCTCATCAGCCTCTTCAAACTTACCCCCCCCTCTTAATTCTTCTCTTTGATTTATTAAGTCCTTGACTTCCTTTGGTACTTTTGGTACTTGTGGTACTTCTGGTACTTCTCCAAGCTTTAGCCCCGACACTTCATCAAAACTCATCGCCAAATCGTATTTATCCTCAGACGGAATACTACTCTTCATAGCTTCCCAAAAGACTGCTAATGCCTTAGGTGTATTGAGATCATCGCATATCGATTCTTGAAAACGCAAGCTGTAATCATCAACTTTCTTACTTTTCTCGCTAGATAAAGCGGTCCTCGAACTTTGAATTTTTGCAGCTAAAACTTGTTCGCGCAAATTATTTAGTGATTTTTGAGCTCCCGTCATAGAATCCCAAGTAAAGTTTAATGGATCTCTGTAATGAGCTGTTAAATATAGATATCTTAGAGAAAGAGGGTCAAAACCTCTTTTTACAATATCCTCGATTGTATAAATATTTCCCAAACTTCTACCCATCCTTTTACCCTCAACTTTCAAAAAAGTTCCGTGAATCCAATACTTTACAAACGTTTTCCCTGTAGCCGCCTCTGCTTGAGCAATTTCATTGGGATGATGAGTCGATCTTAAATCTTCCCCACCCACATGGATGTCAAAGCTTTCTCCAAGATATTTCATACTCATTGCCGAACACTCAATATGCCATCCCGGGAATCCTATGCCCCACGGACTCTTCCACTCCATTTGTCTCATTCCCGGTACTTCCGAAAATTTCCAAAGGGCAAAGTCTCTTGGATTTTTTTTCTCGGGGTTGGGTTCTACCCTAGCTCCTTCTTTAAAATTATCCAAGGTTGAGAGTTCTCCGTACTTCCTATCTGTCTCTTTCTCAAACTTCACTGTATCAAAATAAATTCCATCGGAAATCATATACGTGAATCCTTTTTCCTCAATTTTCTTGACTAAAACTATCTGTTCTTTAATATGATCTGTTGCTTTTGAGAAAAGGAGGGGCTGGCTCAAATTCAGCTTTTTATAATCCTTTAAAAAGGTTTCTGTATAAAATTTTGCAATATCCCAAGCAGTTTTTCCTTCGCGTTTAGCAGCCTTTTCTATTCTATCCTCGCCTAAATCTGCATCGCCCAGGTTGTCACCCGTTAAATGACCGACATCAGTCAGATTCATCACATAACGAACCGTAAAACCTTTATACCCCAGGGTTCTTACTAAAACGTCAGCAAGCGTGTAAGTACGGAAATTACCGATTGAAGCATTGTTGTAAACTGTCGGGCCACAGGTATACATTCCGACATTGGGCGGATTTATTGGTATAAACTTCTCTTTCTTACGAGTGAGTGAGTTGGTTAAAAAAAGATTAGGCATATAAGTCGTATAATATTTATAAATTTACCCCGAAATCTGTTTTCCCATTTCCTTTGTTCCTTGTTTTTTCTTCAGAAATCTTAAAAAGCCCCTTCTGGGTTTTGTTTTAGGCTCAATAAGTTGCTGAGAGGATTGATCTTGAACCTGTGTTTTGTCCATCTCTTGCTTTTGTAATTGCAGCCACTCTTCCTCTTTTCTCTTCCTCTCAAGACTAATTCTTTTTAGCTCCTCCTCCAACTCTTGTATACGCTTTTTTTTCTTGGCCTCAAGCTCAGACTTTTGAGCTGGCGAGATTTCACCTACTTTTCCGTCACCTCCCACAATTTGTTGAACGATATCAGAAGAGCTTTTTTCTTGCTTCAGAATTTGAGATTTGGACGTTTTCAAAAGCTCAAAGGGTTCCCTAGCAATTTGCTTGGCAACTTGTTTTGCAGTATCAGCCGCAGTTTTTTTAGTTTGTTTAATAAAACCATCCATTTACATCTCCCTTCTTCCTTCTAAAGCTTGCCTTAAAGTCGTTTCGTCAGCATACTCCAAATCCGCGCCGGTTGGAATTCCCATCCCCAGCCTCGTAATTTTCAGGTCGTCTCCATTTAAAAATCTTTCCCTAATCTTTTTCGCCAAATACATTGCGGTTGCGTCGCCCTCCATGGTGGGATTTGTTGCAATAATAATTTCGCGGATTTGCACCGAATTTTTAAGCCGATCTTCGCTGATCCTTTTAAATAAGTCTTCTATAAAAATCTCGTCTGGCCCAATATTTTCCAGCGGGTTAAGACTTCCGTGCAAAACGTGATAAAGTCCAAAATATTTCCCTGTTTTCTCAAAAGCAAGAACTTCCAGAGGCTCCTCAACTACCATTATTTGACTTTTGTCTCTTTTAAAATCTGAACAAATCGGACAGGGATCTTCTTCGCTCACGTTTTTACATTGCGAGCAGATAATTGTGTTTTTCTTTAAACTTGAAAGAGAGTCTGCAAAATACTCAAGTTCGGTTTGCGGCAGGTGCAAAAGATAATAAGTCAGTCTTTGGGCTGTTTTCGGCCCGATTCCCGGTAGTTTCTGGAAAGATTCTATAAGGTTACTTATTGGTTTCGGAATCTTCATAACTCAAATTAATTATATCTGAAGAAACTCAAAGTAAAAAGTCTTATTTTCACGAAAAAATATTAGTATCTATTCGTAGCATTCGCACTCGCCTCGCTATAGCTATGGCGGAGCGGGTAAATTCGCAGATTGGCGTTATATCAGGCAAGTTTAACTTACTGAAGACTTTTAAGTGACCTCAACTCATACCTCCAAGAAGACCACTAAGACCACCTCCCATTTCCATCATCTTTTTGGCAGCTTTTTTCTGGACTTCTTTCATGGCACGATTTATAAGATCAATCGTTTTGCTTTGATCCTCTCCATTAACTTCCAGACTAATAATATTCTGTGTTCCGTCCACAGTAACTTTCATCCCATCCCTTTCTTCTGTATGTCTTATATCCTTTAATTCATCCTGAAGCTTCTTAGCCTGCTGACGAAGCTTAATTAATTCCTTTGCTTGTTGTAATTTGTCAAACATAATTAAATTTGAAATTAGACAATTGAAACTATCGTCAAGACCCGAATATCTCTTTGGCGACTTTTATTATATCCTCATCTTCGCTTTCAGTCAAAACCGAGTCTGACTCGGTCAAAATAACATCCGATTGTTCTGCCACAACCGTTTTTGAACTCGTTTCAACGTTTGGTTTAACTTCGTCAACCTTGTTACTTTTTAGGGGGGGTTCGGTTAAAGTACAAACTACTCTAATCCTGCTACCAAATACCTCCTCTATAACGTCCTCAAGAATGTCCCTATGAGGATTTGTCTCAAGTCTCTCCTTATGAAATTTGTAATAAACACCAAGTGTTAAAACGCCTCCATCTAAACTTAGAGGCTTTGCCGCCCTTAGAAGTGCTTCGGTTGATGTATTTTTTGGCCTAATTTGAGTTAATATCTTTAGCCAAGATTCCTTAGTAAAGCCGTTGGTATTACTATTTTCGGATTCTTCTTTGATCACCGAAGTCACTAAATTATCTAATATATCCGAGGTATACGTGTTTGATCTCTCTTCCTTTTCCTCTAACTTCTCTAATTCTTTCTTTCCACCCAACTTTATCCCAGATTTATCTTTTTCTACTTCCAAACCTTGGTTCGTTAATTTCCCGCCAGAGTCGATACCGATTTCGTTAAATGATTGACTTTTTTTTACAGATCCGCACCATTTAATTACTGCGAGCTCCAAAGGAATCTGTTCTAAATATGAATTTGGTATATCGCCATAAACCTTTGTGAGTAGTTCAATTAAACGAACCGTTTCTTCTTTATCGAAATATTTAATCTCTTCTCCTTCAAGGCCCATTTTGTTCATTAAAGCGCTACGAAGCCTTGTAATAATATGCTCCGTAACATTTCTAAGCGACGCTCCTGAATTCACCGCATTTTCTATTGCATAAAGAGCTTTTTTAACATCTCTTCTTGATAAATACGACAAAAAATCTTCGACATCAAAAGCTTTTTTATTAAAAAGATAGTCTTCGACCTCCTTTAATTCCAGTATTTTAAGCTCTAATTGAAGGGTTTCCAGAAGCTTAACGGCGTCCCTAAAAGAACCGTCCGAATGCTTCGCAATTAATTCCAGACCTTCAGTTTCAACCTTTATTTTTTCATCCTTAGCGACTCTTTCTAAAGATCTTACTATTTCGTTCAGCTTTGCCTTCTTAAAAACTACATGTGTACACCGCGAGCGAATCGTTGCAATTAATTTTTCAGGATTTGTCGTTGCTAGAATAAACATGACGTGCTCGGGTGGTTCTTCCAATGTTTTAAGAAGGGCATTTGATGCCTCTAAAGTCAACATATGCGCTTCGTCAATAATGTAGACTTTATTTTTAGCACGAGCGGTCGCAAGCTTCACAGCCTCGCGAAGACTTCGAACATCATCAATTCCCCGGTGAGACGCAGCATCAAGCTCTATTACATCAATATTCGTCCCTTTCGATATGGAAATACACTGTCCGCACTGATTACACGGCTCGAGTTTCCCCGGTCCTCGAAGCGAGGGCGTTCTCGATTCGCAGTTTACTATCTTGGCCAAAATCCTCGCTGCTGAAGTTTTTCCGATTCCTTTCGGGCCCGAAAAAAGAAATGCATGAGGCATCTTCCCTGATGCTACAATTTTTTTAAGAGACTCGCGCGCGCTTTGGGAATCCAACTCGTCTAAAGTTCGGGGGCGATATTTTAGGTAAAATGTCATGGTTAAAATTGTTAAACAGTTAAATGGTTATATAGTTACGTATCTCTATTTTAGTATCACTTAAACCATCTAACTATCTGGCCATAGAGCTATTCTTTTATTTACTCATGGTGCTTCCCCATCAAATGTAGCGCACCATGACTTATCAGTTCAAGTACCTTGTCGTCTATAAGTTTACCCTCATGAGAAGCTTCCTTAACTACTCTGGGATAACAAATAATAATGTCTCCAAGATGAATAATGTCATCAGGGGGCTCGATAAAACCTTGATCGCCCTCAAGGTTAGGGAAAGTTAAAACGTCGTGGAGCACGTTTTCTTTTAAATACTTATTGACAAGATTAAGCATATATTTCCGGCCGACAAAACTAACGGTTACATCTGCTTTTGACACAATGCCCTCCTTTGTCAAAATTTCCTTCAAACTTCTTTTGACTTTCGGGGCACTAACCGGACAGCTTGTAAGTTTTTTGACATAAACCCGTATCATTATAAATTTCTATAGGTTAATTAGGTTAATTTGGACTTAACCATCTCTGCTACTTTTCTCCCATCCACCTTTCCATCAGCTTTTTTCATTACTACTCCAATTACTCTTCCCATGTCTTTCATTTCAGAAGCACCTATCTCTTTTACCGCCTCGTCCACCAGCTTTTGAAGTTCTTCGTCCGCCATTTCGGCCGGCAAAAACTCCCTTAGTATTTCGAGTTCACTCTCTTCCTGCTTTAACCTTTTATCTAAAGTTGTACTATCGGAACTTGTGGTCTTGCCTCGAGCCTCTCGCAAGCTTTCGATTGCATCAATTCTTTTTTTGGCTTCACGTCTGATAACTTTTAACTCATCTTCCTCTGTCAAATCACGTTGAACTGCAATTTTTTCATAATTAAAAGCCGATGAAAGCATCCTCAAAGTAGATAGTCTTATTTCGTCTCTGGCTTTCAACGCCTCGGCAATTTTTTTATTAATATCCTGAGAAATCATATGGCCATCTTTATTTTTTCTGATATCTCTTGCATCTTTTCAGCGTCAAACTTTTTTCGAGCCGAAGTATCAATAAAAGCCTCGTCATTATATATCGGAACGACCCATATATGGCAGTGTTCAACATCCATACCGTGGGTTAAAAACTCAACCATTTTTGCCCCAAGACTTTTCATTTGGGAAAGTGCAATTTTTCTTGCAACTTCCCAGTATTCGCCAAAGTTTGGGACATCCCAAACCCAACGATAATGCTTTTTGGGAACAACTTGTACATGACCCAAATTCAACGGGGCAATATCCAAGAATGCCATATATTCCGCGTCTTCATAGACTTTATAGCAAGGAATCTCGCCTTTGACTATTTTGCAAAATACACAATTATCTTTCATGCTGCTCTCACTGGCGTGATGTCGGCTAGGAAGTGAATCTGCATGTGTGGAATTGAGGCAGCGTCTCCCGAATTGTGAATTAAACGGAAACCTTTTGCGCTTCTATCTTTAGCAATCACAACCGTAACGTCTTTTATCTCTTTCCAAACTTTATCATCAAGTCCACCCAAATCTCTTACGTGGTTTTTGGGGACAATAAGAAGATGGATTGCGGCTTGAGGATTTATATCACTAAAGATTATAAGATTATCGGTTTCCTTCTCAATCTTTGTGTCCGTTTTCCCTTGTACAATTTGGCAGAATACACAATCTTCCATGACTTAAAGAAAAGCGACAAGTGATAAGTAAAAAACTAATAATATTGTCTTCTATCGCTTATTGCTTATCGCTTATTACTAATTAAATATACCAACTTGTGAAAATTCTTACAAGACCTAAAGAAGAGAAACTATTTCATTTCGAAAGTTTTTTTAGCACTTGATCAATTGTGAGAAGTTCGGTTTTTTCAGAAGACCTTTCTTTCCACTCAATTTTATCTCCGGTTTGTTCTGAAACTACAAGCCTTACTGGAATCCCGATGAGATCCGCATCTGCAAATTTTTCCCCGGCACTAACCTCTCTATCGTCCCAAAGTACATCAATCCCGACACTTGAAAGCTTCTCATACACTTTCTTCACTTTCGTTCGAATTTCAAGTTTCGAGTTTCGAAGTTCGATGAGATGTACGTCATAGGGACTTAAAACTCTATTCCAGATCATCCCCTTCTCATCATGACTAACTTCAACCCAAGCACCCATAACCCTGGTTGATCCAATTCCATAACTTCCAAACCAGACGGGCTTTTTCTTTCCCTCCGCATCTCTATAATAGACCTTCATCCTCTCCGAATAATAAGTACCAAAGGGGAAAATATTCCCGACCTCGATCGATTTGGACTGTCTGATTGAACCTTTCTTACAAATAGGACATTTTTCCCCCACCTTACCCTTAAAAATTTCTTGATTTTGGGCAAAGTCGCATTTTTCGCAATGGTAAATTGTGTCTTCTCCTCCTTCTGCCAGTATTTGAAACTCGTGGGTTACGTTATCGGTAAAAACACCCCCAGCCGCCTCAACAACTTTGGTATCAAATCCAATTCGCTTAAAAACCCGTAAATATGCTTTTTTAACTTCTTCATAATATCGCCAGAAATCTTTTTCATCTGCATGAACACTGTACAAATCCTTCATCATAAATTCCCTTCCTCTTAAAATTCCGGATCTGGCACGAAGTTCATTTCTAAATTTCGTTGAAAAATGATACAAGGCAAGAGGCAAACCCTGGTAGCTCCCTATATGTTTTCGTATAAGGTCAAGTAAAATTTCCTCGTGGGTAAATGACAAGGCAAACTCGCGTCCTCTGGTATCTTTCAGTTTATACATTACCTCATCCGCTTTATCCCACCTGCCTGTTTCGTTCCAAATATTTTTAGGGTGCAGTAAAGGCATCAAAATTTCCTGCGCACCCGTAACATTCATTTCTTCCCTTATTATCTGGTTAATCTTTTCTACAACCCGCCAACCCATTGGTAGAAGTGTCCAGCTTCCAGCCATTAACTGATCAATAAAGCCCGCCCGGACAAGGAGATTGTGGTTTATACTTTCTGCACCCTTCGGCGCTTCTTTTTTGGTTTTGGGGAAAAGTTTTGACTGCAACATTTTTATTTCAAAACCGAGTCGATATAGCCTGAAATTCCGCCGCCTAAAATTAACTTTTTGATATCGCTTGCTGTTATTGCAAGAATTAGAAGAATGAGAATAATCATACCCACGGTATGAATCGCGGCTTCAACTCTGGGTACAATCCTCTTCCCGAAAAAGGATTCAATTCCTACGAAAAGAAGTCTACCACCGTCAAGAGCGGGAAAAGGGATTACATTTAGAATAGCCAAGTTGACTGACAGAATCCCTATAAAATTAATTAAAGGCAAAATACCAAATTTAGCAGCTTCGGATGTAAGAGCAAAAATTCCGACCGGTCCCGCAATGTCCCTCGGAATAACACCGCCAAAAAGATCTCTAAAAAGCTTTATAAACCCCCCGACAACTACCCCCACCCAAAATAAGCTTTCTTTAAAGCCGTAGTAGATTCCAATAAAAGGTCTTTGCCAAAATGGCGGATAGTAAATTTCCGATGTCGAAATTAAAACTCCCAGCGCCCCCTCTCCTTCAGGTGGATTTTCTCGAGGGAGCGCTTTAATTTCGACAAGTTCAGTGTTTCTTTCTACCATAAGTGTTATCTCTCTTCCTTTCATAGAATCAACTGTTTGAATCAACTCCTGATTTGAAGCAATTTTATTTCCGTCAATTTCTCTAACAATATCATTTACCTCTAAACCCGATGATGCCGCCGGAGAGTTAGCGCTGACTTCAACAATTTTTACATTTTGCGTTTCTTTTGGAATTCCCGTAAATGAATAAACAAGTGAAAATGCCACAATCGCTAGAACAAAATTCATCATAACTCCGGCCAAAATTATTAACGTCCTTACTCTCTTATTTTTGTTAAGAAAGGCTCTTGAAGTATCTGTTATTGTGTCTTCCGTAGTTTCTCCGTGAAGCTTTACAAAACCTCCAAAGGGTAAAAGATTTAGAGAATAGATCGTCTCGCCAATTTTTTTACCAAAAATTCTTGGTGGAATTCCAAATCCGAATTCCTCGACCCAAACTCTATTTCTTCTCGCAGCAAAAAAATGGCCAAGTTCATGAGCCAGAATAAGAATGGATAGTACAGCTAGAAAAATTAGTATTGAAATAATCATAACTTTTGTAAGTATAAGTGAGTTAGACTAAATTTTCCATTGTCC
>CAYSZS010000018.1:0-23525 GCA_964435575.1 uncultured Gammaproteobacteria bacterium
CCGAGTACTTTACGTCGGGTGGATATGTGTATGCAGTTGCAAATCCATCTCTAACCAGTGTTTCATTAATAAAAGTGTCACCAACATAGGCATAACGTAATAGCCTTCCATATCTATCTCTCTCTGAAACATCTTTTTCTAACCTCACGAGTTTACCTAAAACTAGTTCCTTATTCTTTTCTGTTGACTCCAGCGCATAACATTCTTTGCCTTGAGAAACTTCAGGAGTATCAATACCAATGTAGCGAAGGGTTTGTCCGCTTTCTAAGACAACAGTATCTCCATCAATCACTTTTGTTACTTTTACTAACAGTTCTTCCCTTTCTGCTACCTCACCAATAACTTCTCCTGTATTTTCAAAGTTCGAAAATTGATTAGGGATTGAATTTTCACTGTCTGATAATTCATTAACAACTGGTTTTCGAATTTGAGTTACTAAAACAAATACCAATATAGCGTTTAGAAGAGTTGAGAAAAGAAGTAAAATATTCCTTTTACTCATTTTTACTTTCTAAATTTTATTCTTTTTGATATCTCATCCCATGTAACAAGAAGTGGAACTGCAACAAAGGGTGAAGAATAAGTTCCTAAAATCGTTCCGATAAAAAGGGCCACTGCAAACCATTTTATAGTGGAACCACCCAAAAGAATTAAAGCAACCAACATAAATATTATTGTGAATGAATTATTTAAAGAACGTACCATGGTTTCTGTTATTGCTTTATTTGCCAAATCATAAAGTGTTTCTCCGTGTTTCTTCTGAGATTCTCTGATTCTATCGTAAACAACAATAGTATCGTGAACCGAAAAGGATAACGTTGTAAGAATCGCAGTCACAAAAAGAAAATCGACTTCGGCGTTAAAGAAATGTCCGAATAGTGCGAATAACCCAACCAAATTAAAAGTATCGTGAAACATTGCCAGAATGGCAGAAGCGCCAAATTTAATACTTCTGAATTGATATGCTACCCAAAGTAAAATTGCACCTGACGCTATGACAACTGCATATAGAGTCTTTTTAACAAGCTCTGGCCCAATTGACGGACCAACGGTTTCAAACCTTAATTCCTCTCCGGGAACCCCACTTGTCATTTCTTCAAAAATAGTCCCTAATTTTTCCTTCTCGACCTCATCAATCGGAGCCAACCTTAGAATATATTGCATCTTCCCGGTTGACTGAATAGAAGCAACATCAATTCCAACCTCTTCAAGTTTAGCCGACATCTCCTCAGTGGAAATGTCTTCTTCAAATGCATACTCAGCAATTGTTCCGCCCTTGAAATCAACGCCGAGTGTAAGACCCCAATTCAACAGGCTAAACACGCCAACAATAATCAGAACTCCTGAAATCGCAAAGTATAATTTTTTATAATGCATCCAATCCATAAGTCGCTTTACTCCAAATTCGAAATCCGAATTTCTAATTTCTAAACAAATAAGTAACCAATTTACATTTGTAAATTGTCAAATGATTAAAATTCCAATTTCCAAAACGTTTTGAATTTATGATTTGTAATTTATATATTGTTTAGGATTTCGGATTTAGTGCTTCGGATTTTCTCTTATAAATACTCGTAAAAGATTACGCGAAACCACTATTCCTGTAAATAAACTAATTGCAATACCCAATGAAAGAGTTATTGCAAAACCTCGCACCGGACCCGACGTATGTAAAAACGAAAAATCCAAGGGATTTGCCAACACAAAAGCCGTTACCAACGTTGCAATATTGGCATCCCTTATCGAATCCCAGGCTCTCCCGAATGAAACTTCAAGTGCGTCAATCAATTGGTGTTTATCCCTCTCTTCTTTAAATCTTTCAAAAATTAAAATGTTTGAATCAACCGCCATTCCGACCGACAGTAAAAATCCCGCAATTCCGGGTAACGTCAAAACAACAGGAATTAGTTTATAAAGCGTTAAAGTAATTACGCCGAAAATAACCAGAGCAATATCGGCAACCAACCCAAATTTTCCGTAAGTCAAAAACATAAAAAAAAGTACTGTTCCCAATCCTACTAATCCGGCGCGAATGCTTTTCTCTATTGACTCGGCTCCTAAGCTTGCTCCCACCGTTCTTTGTTCGACTAACTTGACTGGGATAGGAAGAGCACCAGCATTTAATTGAATGCTTAAATTCTTGGCTTCCTGTAGACTGAATTCTCCGCTTATTACGGCAGAACCTCCGGTAATTTTCTCCTGAACAACCGGGGAGGAAACCGGAATTCCATCAAGAAGAATTGGAAGGGGTTTGCCTACATTGTTTTCTGTTAACTCGGCAAACTTTTCGCCTCCTTCTTGGCTAAACTGCAATTGAACAACCGGCTTTCCCGTCTGGGTGTCGAAAGTCACGGTCGCCTTTTTCAAATCAGCTCCCGTCAGATCGGTTGGTTTAAAGAAATCAGGTTCATCCTGTGTTCCTATCTCCGCGAATGTAAGTTCGGCGGTTTGACCGATTAAACCGATCGCTTCCTTTGTGTCTTTTACTCCCGGAAGTTCAACGATTACTCTATCCTTCCCCTCAAAAGACGAGCTTTGTACATTCGGTTCAGATACGCCGAAAAAATTTACTCTCCGCTCGATTACTTCTTTAAGAGCTTCAACTGCGTTTTTCCTCTCACCAGTTTCAATTTTTGAGGTATCTGCTTCAAAAACAAGATGAGACCCTCCTGCAAGATCAAGTCCCAAGACCAAATCAAAATTCTTTTGAAGATGCAATTTTCCATAGGAAATATTAATGTCCCGTCGTATAAACTTTTTTCCAAACAAATTGACCTCTTTAGGCAAGCTAATATACCCCGCGATTAGGGTTAGGAAAAAAATGAGAATGACCTTTCTTAGAGGTGTAAACATATAAATAATTAATGAAGTTATCCAACCAACTCTTCTTCATTCCCTATTATCATAACTCTGCTTCCCGCCATTATCCCTTGCAAAAAGGGGTCTCGTCTTTTTTTTCTGAATTCGAATTCTTCTTTGCTCATGACCGTGTAGTTTATCTCTTTTCCCCTCTTTGACTCTTCCTTGCGAATCAGTGCCGCCAGCTCGGGAAGCACAACCTCTCCAACAACCAAAATATCTACCTCATCCCCTTTCCTTCTGTCCTTTTTTCTCGCAAATTTACCTGAAAACATTACCAAATTTATCTTTCCTATTTTGACTTTACTATTTATTATATCTAACCCCAAACCTTTCGTTTTGGAAACCATCGATAAAAGGTCTTCAAAAAAAGGATAATCGTCTCGAACCCAATAATAGACTCTGTTTCCCCTTGGTTCCTTTCTTAGTAATCCTCCTGCTTCCAACCTCTCAAGTTCGCGTCTGACCGCATTTATCTCTTCCTTAATTTCTCTGACAATACCCCTGACGTGATACATCTCGGTCGTATCTGACAGAAAAAGTTCGAGTATTTTTATTCTTACCCTAGAAGTAATTATGTCTGCTAGATCTGCCATGTAGCTAGTAAGGCAGGATTAATATTTAATTTCGTTACCATCCGGAACTGCTTCGATCCAAATAGTCCCTTTAACAAAACTTATTTCAGCTCCACCTTTATCAAAAAAGCGTGTTCTGTCATCCTGGGTTCTTTTACGCCAAGTGCCCTCGATTACATCCCCATTTTGGAAAAAAAGAGCCTTACCCTCACCGATTGTTGTATAGAACATATGCCCTTCTTTGTCAACTGGCCCTTTTTCGCGAACATTCTGAATAACTACATTCTTGGCTGAGATCTGTTCTTGGGTTTCGTGATCGATGTGTCCCTTCCCACCGTTAAACCTCAAGTATTTATTAGCGGAAGAGTCGTATTTCCAAGATACATCGTAGTCGGATTTATTACTCCAAAATTCAAAAGAGATTTCACTCGCCTTGGGACTTCCTAATGGTTTATCATCGGAAAATCCCCACCTTGTAAAATTCTCATCCCACGCTTCCCCCTCCTCATTTTTATAGCCAAATCCTCTTATTGCTCCTTCGTCAAAAATCTTATCAGTGTAACCTTCATAAGAATGTTCCCAAGCAGCTTTTTCCCCAAGTCTATATTGATCTCTTTTTACCGCGGGGTAGCCTAAGTTTGTCCCGGCGTCCATCGCATTTCCACTCGGCGCCCTCCAGGAAAGTTTAACCAACAATTTGAGGGCGTCAACTTCCGGCGCAACATCTCCCCTTACCTTCACTCCACCGGGACAGTTACTGCAGATGTTATTTGCTCCTCCAGAGTGCACCAGTAAAGGTTTTTCACCATATTCCGCTGCCCAATTAATAAAATAAACTCGGATACTTCTGATCGGAGCAATTTTGATATCCTGGGCTGAAGCCCCGCAATAAAAAACCGATAAAAATCGGGTAATTCCGCCCTCGGCAACAGCCTCATAGACAACGTCGGCATACGACAAACCTGACTGAGGCCTTGATTCTTCATGATTTTCAATAATAGCGGTTACGGGGCGCCTCGCTTCCCAAATATCTCTTTCAGGCTTTGAAAACATCTTCCCGTTAATAGGACATTCCTCGGTTTTAGGAAGATTAGGATCGATCCTCCCCCTTCCTTCGCTAACGCTCTTGGAAGTTTCAGGCTCTCCTTTCAAAAAAGAAAATAAGGCCCAGGAAGTTCCGGCGGAAACCAGATACAAGCCCAAGAAACTTACTATGAGCATTAAATTTTTTGTACTTTTTGCTTTTTGAATATTATCTTTCATCTTAAACTTTAACCTTTTGAGCTCTTTTTAAAGCACGTTTCTCCTCTTCGGAAAGTTCTAATTCGCTCTTTCCCTTCTTAATATCTTTTACATAAACCCTTGTTCTCTCGCGTGTATGTAAACCTGTAATGACAACTCCTGTATCTTTGGCGTTCAAAAGCGCAAGCGAAAAACTATGATCTCCACCCAATTCTCTAAAAGGATTAAATCGCACCAAACCTACCTTTTGTATATGAAAGCGCGAATTCTCTTCAAGAGCAAAAAAGTTGCTCCGAAGATCTTTTAAATTTTTCGCATTTATCTTTTCTCTTCTTATAACTTCCTCTAAGATATTTACCAGATTACCCCTATCAACCCCGCTAGATAGCCTCTTGAAAAATCTGACTACCCAAAAAGTAGCTATACTTAAAATTAATATCCAGACAAAAAATCCTGCCAAAACAAAAAAAACAGCCTCCATACTCCGGGTAACGAATAATCCTGGGTAAATAATTGACTCAAACATTTTGACATATTCGTTTTACTTTTTGCAAGATACAATTTACTATATAGTCTAAATGGCTAAACGGCGTACCCGAAAACAAAAAGAGTTTGCTAAACATCCAGTCACCATAAGCTGGAAACCTTCCTCTTCTGCAAGCGGATCTGAAGCTAAAAAAACTAGTTTTGAACCTAATGTCAAGAGGCAAATCCAGAAGTACCCAAAACCTGAAAAACTAAAGAGCTTAAGAACGCAAAATTCCGATTATACGGGTAAAATCTCGAATTTAGCTTCAATTAAAAAAGATGTGGCGAGAAGCCTGATATTGGCACTAATTATTCTAGCTTCAGAAGTGGTGCTATACTTACTATGGCGTAAGACATAGTAATTTCAAGCTATGCTTATACTTAGTCTGGTAAAATAAGACAACTGTCCTGAGGAAGGGGGGTGAATTTTTGATTATGTACTGTGTAAAATGTAGAACAAAAAGAGAAGGAAAGAACCAGGAAACTGTTACCATGAAGAACGGAAAGAAAGCCATGAGAGCAGTCTGCGAAGTCTGCGGAACCAAGATGTTCAAGATATTGGGTAACGCCTAATATCAATCCTTCTTGAAATTAATTCCAAGAGTCGCCCTGAGCTTTAGTTGAAGGGTTTCTCTTGGTTTAACAAATTCTACCTACATTAGTCCTAATGGCAAAAAATTTTAAAAGAGTATTCTCGTTATTTAAAAAAAGGTATAAGATTGTTCCTTTAGAAACTTTTGCCGATGATCCATATAAAACTCTAGTATCAACCGTTCTATCCTCAAGAACTAAAGACGAAACTACACATTTAGCGGCCAAAAGATTGTTTAAAAGAGCTCCTGATATGAAAAAATTAGGTCAATTAGAGCAATTAGAAATTAGAAATTTAATTTATCCTGTCGGATTTTATAAAACCAAGGCTAAGCATCTAAAGATGCTTGCCGAAAGGATTTTAGAGCCTGCCCGCAATGCTACGCAAAGCCTTGCAGGCGGGGAATTTTCGTCCAAAGGACGATCGGCCACTGAACGAGGGGGAAAGATCCCAGAAACTCGTGAAGAATTAACGAAGCTACCAGGAGTTGGGAGAAAGACAGCTAATCTGGTCTTGAATAGAGCATTCGATATTCCTGCAATTGCCGTTGATACCCATGTTCACAAAATTTCTAATCTTTTGGGCTGGGTAAAAACCAAAACTCCCCAACAAACCGAAAAAGAGCTTGTAAAAATAATTCCTAAAAAATATTGGAGTGATATGAACCGCCTCTTCGTCTCCATTGGAAGGCAATTTAATAGCAAAAGAAAACTTGAGGAATTCTTAAGAAAAAATGGATTAATTGCCTAATTTTCTCACTTACAACTATTCAATAATCTCGCCCACTTCAACTTCAGAACTACTGGACCCTCGCGATAATTTGGCAATCAGCCAGCCAGCCACAAATCCGCCAACATGGGCCCAGAAGGCAACTCCTCCGATTTGGGCAACAGCCACAGATCCAACGCCGGAAAAAAGTTGAGTTATAAACCAATAAAGGAGCATTACCTGTGCTGAAAGTCTAACAGTTGACATGTAAAATCCAAAAGGAATCAATGTTTCAATTTGGTGTCGCGGAAAGAATACTAAGTACGCGCCCAAAACTCCGGCAACTGCCCCACTTGCACCAAGCATTGGAATGGTTGAATCCGGCGAAAATAAATACTGAATTAATCCTCCAACAACCCCTGACAAAAGATAAATAAAAAGATAAAAAATACTGCCAAACTTTTCTTCAACATTATCTCCAAAAATCTTCAAAAACCACATGTTGCTTAGGATATGCAAAAAGCCTGCATGCAAAAACTGACTTGTTATGAATGGCGTAAGACTTGATAAGTTGGAGAAATTTACATTAGCAGGAATTAGAGCGTACTGGTCAATAAATAATTCAGTATTTGGTGCAACCAATTCAAGAAAAAACACGAAGGCATTTGCAGTAATTATAAGAATTGTTATTAAGGGGTATTTGTAAGTTCTTACAGTATCGTGTAAAGGGAACATAAGTCAGTGATTGGTGAGTAGTGTATAGTGAATAGTGAAAAATTTCAAAAATGCGAAAATAACCTTTTCGAAGAAGCCGTCGGAGGCAACTTGCAAAATAATATTGATTCAAATTATATAACGGCAGTTGCCGAGACCGCAGACGCCGCGGGAAAAATTTATCAAGAGAATCTGTAAGCGCGAGCGTCGGTTCTGAGAAAAGCGTTATTGAGCATTTACCAAATACTAAAAGGCAGTAATTGCAACTGAAAACGTATTTTGAGCGTAAATACAACCCCAAACATATTCTCCACCTGTCAAAAGTTTTTTATGTCCCAAAGTATTTTCCCATAAAGAAACCGTCTCTTCGGGAGTTTTTCCACCGACTGCCAAAAATTCTGCCATATTTCCGTACTTATCAAAAATCCATTTTAAGTCTGTCCGCCTTTCCTCTAAATTACTAAAGCCAACATGCCCATCCAATTTTCCTAATTCCAGTAGTTCATTTAATCGAATCGAAGCGATTGTACATAGCTCATCGCGTTGTGTTAGGGGATTAACACCCAGCTCGACTCTTTTTTTATTCACAGCCGCCCAGAGCTCGGGTCCGCCCCAAGAAACTTGTGAACTTACCGTCTTTGACGGAACTCTGGTAGGTACCAATGTAGGAGTTGGGCTAACTCTATATCGGCTTTGTTTTTCAATAAAATCTTCCAGGAAACTTGATATATCCGCCTCGGTCTCTTTTTGAGCCATTTTATAGCCCTTTACCATTCCCAAAAAATAGACCCCGAGAAGGGACGCAAAAAATAAAACTAATGCAAATATTGTAAGGAAGGTTTTTAATACAATTTTTATTGAAAATCTGATTCCCATAACATTTGCCTTCAAATAATTATCGTAACCGGGCCGTCTAACTTTGCTTCAATTTCCATATATTCACCAAACTTTCCGGTTTCGACTTTAACTCCAAGCGCTTTTAATCTTTCGACAAAATAGTCATATATTTTCTCTGCATATCTCGGCTCGGCTGCTTTAATGAAAGAAGGTCTGTTACCTCCCGATGTATCCGCATATAAAGTAAATTGTGAAACCGCTAACACTTTTCCTTTAACTTCATCGACACTAAGATTCATCTTTCCGTTTTCATCCGCCATTATACGCATCTTTGCAAGTTTTTCTGCAAAAACCCGAGCGTCTTCCTCGCTATCTTCCTTGCCGACTCCAACCAGCACAAAAAGCCCCAGATTAATCTTTCCTACGACTTTTTTCTTAACCTTGACTTGAGCCTGTGTTACTCGTTGAACTACCAATTTCATAATGAAACCATGCTGATCTTCTACTTAGACTTAAACTTATACTTTCCTGTTCTTTTCCATTAAATCCCAAAAATATCGTATAAGAAATATGACCCAGCCTATGGTAATTATCAAAAAAACGACGTTAAAAAGAACTCCTTGTGGTCTCAAATAGGCGTATAGAACTCCGATTGCAAAAATAAACAAAAATCCGCCTACAAATACAAAATAGGAAGCAATAAAGCGCAAAATATTCTTAACGAGGTTCATACTTTGACTATATCAGAAATTAATGCTTTCGTCTCGGTGAGGCTAAATATAAAAAGCTTTTTTTTCCACTTGTGGTGTGGAATTAATTGGCACCTAGGGTATTTAACCAAAATTCGGTTTATATCTCTGAAAGATTCAGGCGCTTCTTTAATTTATTAACAATTTCCCGCGCTTGAGGTTTATATTCGTCGGAATCTCTACCCACAATAACAAGAACGTATTTACCCTTAAGATAAATTATCGAATCCTGAGTAATATTTTTTGGGGGAATTTTTATAAGTATTTGTTCTGATTTAGTCAGATTTCTGAATTTTGGTATTTTACTCACCTCTATTCTCATGGAGGTATGGCACCTGAAGCTATACCAGGGAGTTGCAATTGTTTCTAGAACTTACGAGTAGGAATACCCATCCTTAATGTGTTACAGTTAAATTAATGGTTCGACTACGCCCTTCGGCCACAAGCTCAGGGCTGAGTGGCTCACCACAAGTTTCCTGGAAAAGTAATTACACATACCTGCTAGTTTTATTGCGTTACCAACAACTTTTTATCGACTAATGGGGAAAAAATAAATGATCAGGCGCGGCGATAAAACTCTACCCCTGACTTTTATTCCGTTTTTGATGCTGGCCTCGGTCTTCAGCGGTGAGGTTATGCCGGTGGTCATCGCAATTTTTGGCGGAGTTTTCGGCACTTACGGAGCAAAAGAGCCGATCATTAAATCTTGGCCCGACTTCGGGTTGATACTGGTTATTTACACCGTTTTGGGTTCGCTTTTTTGGTTTTTGTACCGCTTTTTGAGTTGGAGAATCGTCGCTTTATTTGCCTTTGTCTTGGCATTTATTTTGGAGAGGTGGGTATATTGGCAC
Source organism: uncultured Gammaproteobacteria bacterium (assembly GCA_964435575.1). Lineage (GTDB taxonomy): Bacteria > Patescibacteriota > Microgenomatia > UBA8517 > UBA8517 > GWB1-39-12. The sequence goes on from CAYSZS010000018.1 coordinate 9,656, forward strand.
CCTGAAGGCGAAGTGGGCGTCTCCAATGCTATTTCGTTTGGGACAATACTACAGCTCGTTATCATCTACTTTCTGGTTTTGGTTCTGCCTTACCTTATTTTCCAAAAAATTAGATCGAAGTGGTCAATGCACGCAGTTTTGATCTCGCTTATTATCCTTTTCCTTCTAAACACCGCAGGCCTTATTTTTACCTACTACACGATGGTGAAACGGGGCTTGTGGCCATGGCGGCCGGTAACCAGCCAGGGGAAGTCACAAAATTTAGGATTGCCCCCAAACACTTGTCCTAAGCGCTTGATTGTCGAAAAAGATAAGCAAACAACTGCCTACTGGAATGGAAAAACCTTACCAGTATCTGCCGAGGTGCAGAATTGGGTTGAGAAGAATTGTCCAGCGGTTTTGGAAAATTCCAAACAGCCTTAGGGTATGGTGTGCTAGTATTAATTAATGCCCCAGGAAAAAGGTCTTACCACGAACTTATCGGGGGGTTTTGTCGAAATAATCTTGTTAGTAATAGTCGTTGCAATTTTGGTAGTTGGTGTAGTTATATACAAACAAAAATCTTCTAAAACTCCAGGTACTGCTCAGGTTAACAAGTCAGAGCAGGTAGAAAAGGTACAATCACAATGGAATGAGGGCGGGGTTGCAATCACAGGAAACTTTGCAGATGCAGAGATTGTTGATGCGGGTGATGGGAAATTCAGAATGTATTATGCCATTGAACCGGAAGTACCCGGTAATAAACTTGAGATTTATTCTGCTACCTCAACAGATGGGATAAACTGGACTAAAGATGAAGGTATCAGAAAAACCTTCGCAACATTTCCGGATGTAATAAAAGTTGCTGATGGAAGACTCAGAATGTATTTCCAAAATGCTTCAGTTATTAAAAGTGCAGTCTCAACCGACGGACTAAATTGGACTGATGAGCAAGGTATCAGAGTCGACACTGCCAATAACTCAGGCCTGAAATTGGATAACGTGGCTGCCACCACGACTACGATTTTATCCGATGGGATATACCTAATGGTTTATAGGGGTCAAACCGGTGAAAAATATCCTGAAAAGACTCCAAATAACTTTATACAACTTCTTTTGTATGCTACCTCGAAAGACGGATTAACTTTTGACAAAAAAGGGGTAGCACTTGATTCAAGGACGAGCAATATCCTGAAGGGATTGACTGACGGACCGGAGTTTGTCCAATGGGATAATGGGGAATTAAGGCTTTACTTTTGGTCTTACAAGGGTGTCTATCACCTAAATTTTAAAGATGGAAATTTCTCCGAACCGATTTTTGACTTTACGAATAACAAAGACTCAAAGGCAAAATTTCCACCGAATCCACCGGGAGATCCGACCCTCGCAAAGATAAACGGGAAGTGGTTTATGTATTATGGTCAACACACAAAAGGAATTTATTATGCAATTTTTAAATTGCCAAGGGGGTGAGATTATTGTCGAAAGAGGCTAAACTTTTAATTTTAACCTGGGTTGCAATTGGATTTGTCGTCTCCGGTTTTATTGGTTTTTATCTTGGAAGAAATAGTACTTCTCCAAACCAAGGGAGCGTTCCAGGAGGAGCCCAACAACCGGGGGTACAGCAACCTGGAGCGGGAGGTGGACAACCTCAAGGTTCGCCCCCTCCAACAGCAGGACAAAGACCACCACAAGGAGGACAACAAAATCCGCCGCCACCAACAGGAACGACACCTGCTTCCGGAGGACAAGCTCCTAGCCAATAAGAACTAACTAAGAGTACTCTTTGTACTAAGGTTAAGAGGTGATAACCCTTTTGATAAGCCCCAGAAGCCAGATCAAAAAACCTCCCCAAAAACCTTTAGGCTTGGTTTCGATAGGTTTTGAAGGAGGAGTGTAAGTAACTCCCTCGGTAGTACCCGGTAGTGGTTTTAAAAGACAGTTGACTTTATAATAGGCTCCCGCATCAGTAATCTCGTAGTGTTTTTGAACGTCAATATCTTCCAGAAAATCTTCGTAGCCGTCTTTGGCACATCTGACTGTGTGAGTTCCCTTCGTTACCTGATAGCTTCCCATATTAAATATCCCTTGAAAGTTTTCGTCTATATAAATCTTGGCGTCGGTAGGATTTCCGCTTGGTATATTAATGCTGACTGTTAAAAAGGTAGTTTTTTTCATCATACAGGTAATGCTACTTTTCCCGGAAAAATTGAACTCTTCCTCATAGTCAAAAAATCCTGCTTTTACGCATTTCAGAGTGTGCTTCCCTTGCTCTAAATCCTGAATTACCGTTGAGTTTTTCAACTTGCCATCAATATATATGGTTATTGAGTGATCGTCAGTCGGCTCGCTATAAGAAACATTTATAATAAGTTCAGGTGGACTAAATTCCAAGTCGCCAACTAATGCGAAGGTTTCACTTTTTCCAAAAAATAAGGCTAAACCTAAAAGAATAATTCCAAAAAAAATCGCTCGATTATTAGTTCGTGTCATATTTTTTTGTGAGTTCATCTATCTTTTTTTGTACATCACCGACTTCACTCATTTTTGCTTGCAAGTCACCCTGGGCAAAGCGATAAGAAAGAATGTCGTAGGCTGAATTTTTATTGATTGCCGCATCCACTAACCTCCCGAAGGTATTGATATCCTCGATTGCGGCTTTTAACTGCGCATCATTCGGTTGATTAAGCTCGGAAAGGTTCAAGGGTGTTGATGCGTCGAGAGACTCAACATATGCCAAGAATTTACTTAAAGCGGGTTTTGCTTTATTCCAGGAAGCTTTAAGTTCTTCAAAACTCACCTCCATTAGCCTTGGGGGAGTCTTTGCAAAAAGCTCATCTCCTTTCCTTTGTCCTTCAGGGATAATGCCCGCAAAAAGATCCTGAACCTCTTTTACAGTTGGAGTCCTTTGTCCAAAAGGATTATCTTTGGGTTCTAAAGCGTCTTTCAAATCGAAAACACTCATCATTAAGGAGGCAATGGATTTAGCTTCCGTGTTAACCTCAATCAAAGTTGAAATGACTTCATTCAGATCGCTTTTCAAATTTCTAAACGGACCCAAAAGCGGCGGACGGATTTTGGTAAGTTCTTCTTTTTTCTCTTCTAGAAAAACCTTCCGCCTATCTGTAATTTTAATTACTCCTTCATAGTCAGTAGTTCCACTCACACTAGTATCATTTAGCGCTTGTCCTACCTTTTCAAAATCTTGGGAAAAGGTACTTATCTCGCGAGCAAATCTCTCCTGATCATAAACTGCGAAATAGTAATAGCCTAAAGTACCTGCAAACAAAAGAAAAATAAAAATAAGAAAGCCCGCAAAAATTTTTGTGAGGGTTTTTGATTTTTTTGGTAAAGTCTTGGTTGTTTCTTGAGTAGGTTGAATCGGAGTTTGAGTATCTGCTTCTATGGGCTTGAGTACTACTTCAGTCGGCTGTTCTTGGTTGGAAACAACTGCCTTGCCTGATTCTAACTGGCCAGGCTTTAACTCCATGAGCGGTTTATTATCTCCCACCAATTTTAGTATAGACTAAGACTTATTAAAAATCCTCCTCTGTTTGTGGTCTATATTGAAGTGCTTCAGCTATATGACTTGTAGTTATATCCTTTACACCTTCCAAGTCAGCAATAGTACGGGCACTTACTTAAAGTAATCTAATACGCCTAATTTTACCAATCGTCCTCTTACCTATAGACAAAACGTCTCCATCGTCGGTAATCTTAAAATCTTTATCAACTTTTTTCCCGTCTTTAAAAATGGAGCCAGAAGCAACAACTCGAGCCGATTCCTCTTTTTGTTGATACCAACCAGCAAGAACTAAGACTTCACTTAAATAAGTACCTGGCTCTACAAAAATTTCATGTATTCTTCTAGGTAATTCTCCCTTTCTTTTTACCCTATCGAATTCATCCCGAGCATATTCGGCATTCTCAAACCCATCCAATTCTGAAACTGTCCTAAATGCTAACGATTCCTTTAATTCCATGGGGTGAATTTTACTCGATCCCTCAAGAATACTGGGTAATATTTCCTTTTGTATTTGTTTTACGGTTACGAGAGGGACAGAAGTAATCAATTCGAAACCGACTCCGATAGCAGAATCCGGCCAGGTCATAATAGATTCGTACTTTACTTCCGGCCAATCTAGAATATTAACAATATCGCCCTCAGTTTTACCCATTTTCTTACCGGCCGGATCTTCTATTAACTTTGTACCCAACACCCACTTTTCGTGATGTTTATATCTTCTTAAAAGAGTCTGGCCTATTAGCATGTTGAAAAGTTGATCTTTTCCTCCAATTTCTAGGTCAACATCCATAGCGACGGCGTCCCAACCTTGCATCAATGGGTAGGAAAATTCCTGAAGCCATATCGGTTTTTCTCTTTCTATTCTTTCCTGAAACATTTTTCTCTGAAGCATCTGCTGAACTGTAAAATTGGCTTGTATATCTATAAATTCAGCCAAAGTTAACTTAGATAACCATTCATTATTGTTTAAAATAGTTATTGGATTTGGACAGTCGGAAGATAAATCTACGATCTTTCTTGCTTGATCAACATAGGTAGCCATATTTTGTTCTACCTGTTCTGAAGTCAATCTTATCCTTACTGCTGACTTATCTGACGGATCTCCAATCAATGAAGTAAATCCGCCAAAAAGAAGTATAACTTCGTGTCCCAATTCTTGAAAATGTCTTAATTTACGAAGCGGTACCGTATGTCCGATATGTAAATTTGGGCTCGTGGCATCAATTCCCAAATAGAGTCTTAACTTCCTAGACTCCATTTCTACCCTAAGCCCATCCTTACCAGGAAGAATAATGTCAACACCGCGATATAACGCTTGATGCTGCGTGGTCTCCTCTAGTTCATTTTCTAAAATCCTGCTTAAATGTCTTTCCACTCAACTAGCAATACTATCTCAAATACATCATCATGCAATTTATAGTTCTGCTATCTAATTACAATCTGTAAGAAAATTACACGAATTGTTTCCACAACATCATGGTGGAAACAATTCTTGCAGCTTCCCTCAAAGGAATGCCTTCATTAGAAGAGATTCCAGATGCATGAGTCATAGCGTTTCTAGTTATTTGTGCTATCTTTTGTAAAACCATTTGCTCGCTAATCTCGCAATCACCCAGCATCCCAATAGTAAACAATTCGGCCGTGCCGGCATTCACAATAAAGTCGGGTAATACTAAAATTCCATTCTCCTCCAAACTTTTATCGGCGGATGGGGTTATCGGATGATTCGCTCCCTCAACAATCACTCCTGCTTTTATATAACCTACATTATTGTCCTTAATTACCTCTGAAGTTGCAGCGACAACTAGCGCATCGGCCGGTAAGTTTAAAACAGCTTGTGAATCACCCAATGTTTCAAAATCACTCCTCCTATTAAGACAACCCGTCTTCGGATCGACATTTTTTACTACATCCTCAAATCGTCTTCCTTCCAGGCTCAATGAACCCTCTCTGTCTGCAACAGCAACAATTATAGCCCCTGCTTTTTCTAAATAAAATCCCGCGCTACCTCCTACCGCGCCCACTCCTTGTAATGCAATAGTTTTTCCAGCAATAGTCCCACCTTTTAATTCGTAGTAAGTTTTCAACGAAATAAATGCACTCCATCCGGCGGCAATATCTACAAGACGCTCATGTTTTGGACTTAACTTTTCCTGCAAGGGGGTGTGCATAATCTCACCTAACCTACCCAGATTGTTTAATAAACCTAAACCATTTAGAATTCCGAATTGGGGATTATCAATTCCATGCTTTCTCAAAACTTCTGCTGATTCCTCTTCTGAAACGCCAAGATCACCTGCGGTACCCACATTTTCAAGTTCATGAAGAAAACTTCCAATAAATCTTGATAATACACTCATTTTATCGGGACTATTGGGATCATAATCTATTACAAATTTCGATCCATTGATCTCTGGACCTGCAATCCCGAATTTCTCATACATGGTGGATGCTAAAAAAACGGCTTCCTCAGGCATTCCGTTTATTTTCATTCGGATACCGCCACCCGACACATTTAGATTGGGATCCCCCCAACGTGCCAGCCAGCCCTGCGCGTCAGTTAAATTATCTCGCCACTCTTTCAGATATATTAGTCCACCCCTAGTATCTGGAAGCGGTAAGCTATCCATTGCCCAGGAAGTTATATCAGTTACAGGTAGTGGTGAATGTTTTAAAAACTCGGACATTCTTATTAAAGAAAAGGTACTTATATTGGTGCTTGGCCTAAGTGTATCATGTTACTAAATAATATTAAGTTATTTAAATTATTCAGTCAAAGTTATAGGATAATATACAACTACTACTCTTTTGTCAATAACTATCCCAGCTCGCAAAAATTTGTAGTATCTTACTTGAGGTATCTACACCCTAATTGCTCAACTAATGCTTCTCTAAAAGAAGCGTTAGTTTTATTTATCAAGAATAGTGTAATCTCGTCAGAATTTATTCCTCTATAAGCTTTGGATGATATTTGCTTCATTACCATGATAGATCTTTTCTCATTCTCAAAAAACTCATCTCTTTTAATATTTAGTTTTTTTACTATATCTTTCGCTGTTTTTGTAAAAACTTTTTTCTCTCTTACCTTAAGATGCTCATTTACCTTTTTTAGATCATGTTTATTGGACAATACTTTTCCTCCTAAAATATTAGTCAATTTCCAAACATGTCTTATAAATCCTAGCATCCCGCTCTTATCTATAACGTCTGAGTCGTGAATAATCTGAGCTTCAATTGGTATATTCTTTTTACCCGATTCGTGCCACGAGCAGTATTCTGCAATTTTTTTAATTTCAATTGGAGTTAAGTTAAACTTACTTAGGAATTGTGTAGTCTTTCTCTTGATATTTTCCTCAGATTCGATACCACCAAATGCTAAAGAGACGTCGTGCACCCAAGCCGAGGCTAAGATTAAAAATAAATTTCCGCCTTCTCTTTTTTGAAGAAACCTTGCAATTTTATTTACTCTGAAAAGATGTTTGTTACCTTTTGCTTTACCGGAAAAAGCCTTTTCCCAGTCGAGTATTATGGCTTCTTTACCAATTCTTTTTAACAATTCTAAATCTCTTTTGTTCATTAATCAGTAAAATCAATTCCAATACCAAGGTTCGCACAAATGTTAACTAAGTGACTTGTTCTAGGTATTCTTCTTTCCAATATTAATCCTTTTAAATATTTCCTATTTGCTACTAAAAATCTCAATAATTCACCTTGGAATTGACCTATGTCGATTTTTCCACCAACTCTCAACATATGGCTAGATTGAAGTTTCCCTATTTCTCTTAGGGAAGTAAAATCTTGGACGTAAATAGTTGATGCCTTGATTTTCTCTGTCCGACTTTCCATACGGTCAATATTTGAAAAGCTAGTTTTAATAGTAGATCTTAATTGAAGGATTACCGGTTTTCTCTCTTTTAATACAAACTCCATATCTACTGGTGTTTTTAACAACCTTTCAGCCTTTAGGGCAAGTTTCGCTATTAACCAAGCTTCGGGCTCTTCTATTACCTGGTAATCTGTTCGGGTATGCAATTCTCCATGTTCACTCTTATAAGAATCATAACCCGAATCTCCCCCATCTATTACAATCCTTTGAGCAGACTCCGCAACTGATAGCTCCCAATCTTCTCCATTCCCTTTAGTAATAATTACACCGCCCCCACCCTCAATGTATGGGCTAATTATTACAGCCATGGAAGGCTTATCACTTAAACCATACAAAGCTCTAAAACTGATTGCCTTTTCAGAAAAAAATGAAGATACAACCCGTCTTATAGCAGATTCTATCTCGTTTCCTTTCACTCCTATAACACTATCATATACACCTGCCGCACTTCCATTTGTAGTCGTATCCTCATCAAACGATGAAGACCTGACGGCATAATTATTGTAGGTTTCTAACGAAATTGAATCCGTAAACCTTAAAGCTGGAATTCTTCTTCTTATCTCTTCTGCTATGCTGAATTTGTTCTCCAAATCATTAACTTTTTCGATTGTATAGATTAAACTTGCTAATTCTGGATCTTGAAAAAGTATTTTGTTTATCCACTCTATTGTAATGGTTCTTCCAGGCAAAGTGTTTTCCTTACCGAAAATTGTAGCGGCTTCACTCAAACCCGCTGCTTTACCTCCTACTAATGCCCTAGGCCTAACATCGGTTAAACTTACAGTGGCTTCTTTAATTTTAAGATTTGCTAATCCAATAGAAATATTCTCTATTATCTCCGGGCCTTTTTTTTGAATTAAATCATATATTTCTGGTAACAATTTCCCTTCTTCAATTAGTTGTAGCAAAAACCTTCCTTTAGCAGAAGTCGCATCAAGTTCTCCAATTTGTGGCAATAGATGATTGACAAAATTACTAGAAAAAAAATCCACAAATAGTTCTCCGCCTGATAATTCGTGGAGCAGCTCATTGGCTGTATCGCATACCGCAGCATATCTCCAGCCTTTTCCTAAACTAAAATTTTCTTCTTTTCTTACTAAAGGAAACCAATTTAGGAACCGGATTAGCGCATTCATATCTCCGGCCACCTTAACATTTGAATCAGTTGTTTTTAATTGACCTAGAGCATCCTCAGTAATTTTAATTGCTTCTGTTTGCGACAAGTCACCCTTTTTACCTCCGACGCTAACTGGTATCCTCTCTAATACATTTGCAGCAAAAATTATATCTTCAATGGGCGTGCCGGTAACTCTTGATATATTAAGAGCAATTGACATCTTTACTTCGTCCAGACTATCTGTCATCTCCTGAATCTTATGCCAGGTTAAACCATTCCAGCCATCAGGAGATGCAACAACTTCAGTTGAAAAAGTTGAAGGTAAGGTCATACCAATAACATCAAGAGAGCCGCCAGCATTTTTCCTTTCATTTTTCATCGTAGGTACTGGATTGAAAGGAGTCTGCTCAGAATCAGCTATCATAGCTTCAAGGTGGTAAAAAGGCGCCGCATATCCAAAGGCAATCTTTAATCTCCAGTACAACTCAGAAATTTTATCTTCTTTATTAGTAGGCAAATCTCTTTGGGAAAAAATCTCGATTAACCTTCTATCATGTATCTCGGAGAACGCTCTCCATCTCTCCAATACTTGTCTGAGATAATTTGGGTTATCTTTAGTTTTTTCGTACCACTCACTTGCACACATTTTCAGATCACCAGGCATGTCCTCCCAGAACGATTCTGGGCGTTGTTCCATATATAAGACGAGGCTTTCCTGCATTTCTCCTTCCAAAAAAGGGATAACTGGCACAGCCCAAGATTTAAATATTCCATTTGTATCTCCGTTTTCTCGAACTAGCGTAAACTCGTCATCCTGATCATTTCCAAATACCTTAACTTTATTTACTAAAGACAACATTATTATTGTTTGTCTGAATTGATTATTATATATATCTCTTCCTAACTCAGGTTGGACTTCAAAAATATTTTCTATAGATAAATTATCGTTTGTTCTTTCTTGTGACATTAATAAAACCCTTGCTAAATCCCCTTTTTTCAATTTGGGAAAATGCAAGGGTCTTCTAATCGAAGACGGTACCACCTTGCTTCCTAATATTTTCCACTAAAAAACACCCACTGCTTGGGTGTTTGCTCGTCAAAACTATTAGCTTATTGTTCGAGTACTTGACGATGTGCAGTGATACTCTAGTGCGATTACGGGCACACCCGGATCGTCATTTCCTACGGTCAGCTCCAGAGTGTAATTCGATTTCTCTTGTACGTTTCGCTTTCAGCTCCCGCGAAATCTCTTTTTGTCACCCGGAAAAATCTACTATTTCTCTTTCACAGCTTTTAATATATATTTAAAACACCTATAATATAACTTTTTCTGGCATGAAAGTCAATCAGGAAAATATAAAAGACAATGAAGTAATATTTTCTGTTCCCGGGACGAATTTAAGATTCAAACTAATAAACACCCCTAAATTTTTATCTGTTAAACCAAAAAAGAAAATTCGATTGAACATAGCAGAGAAGCTGCCAAAAGATTATTTAGCGTTTCATGCAGCACTGTTGAAAAAAAACAATAAGGGAATATTAATAACCGGCAAGTCCGGTTCGGGTAAAACCACTTTAGCATTTGAACTCCAAAAGCAAGGTTATCAAATATTAGCCAATGATTTTGTAGTCTTATGGTTGGAAGGTGAAATTATTTACGCTGGAGACTTAAATTTATATAAGAATAATATCGGTAAAAAGAAAATGAAGGTGGACAAAGTTATCTGTCTGGAACCTCAAGATAAACGGGATATTTTTTCTTTCGACTGGCAAGAGTGGTGTAAATTTTATTACAAAACTTTACAACCAATTAATAAAAAGGGACTTAAAACGAATAACTCAATGGTTTTTAAAAAAGCATATGAGATCCATGTTGTATTAGGAAATAGACAAAATATTTTAAGATGGCTAACTGCCTATAGTAGATTATGCAGTACCAATAATATATCGAGTTTGGGAATATTGGGATTCGGAACAATAGGATCATCTCTTGTCGCATCTGTTTTAGAAAAAACTTGGCTTAAGGGCTTAAGCATCTACTCAACTAAATTGAAAGAGCTCAAAGGTGTAAAAATGGATATCGAGAGTGCACGACCCAACATATCAATTAAAATAGCAAATACCTCCAAAGATTTATTTTCATATTCTGACATTGTCGTAATCAGTTTTAATGTAAATAATCCACAAAATATTATTACTAAATATGGCGAAAGAATGAGGAAGCTATACAGCCATTTAGAGGTTATTTGGAATTTAAGTAGAGATCTAAGACTGATAAATTTTAAAGGAATTATATTTATTGTTACAAACCCAGTTGATATCCTATCAACCGCAATTTATTACTTCACTAATTTAGATGAGGAGGGAAAATATGATTGGAGGGGACTTTTATCAAATCAAGTTTTCGGAGTCGGACTGGGATTAGACTATAAGCGTCTAAAAACTTTAACCCAGAAAAATTATGAAGTTGTAGGTGAACATGGAGAAAATTTAATTCTGGCTGTAGTAAAAGGAAATAAATTGCATGAATTAAAGAACGACAAACTTTTAAAAAAGGTGGTAAATTTCTCACCCTCAATCAGAAAATACACAAAAAGAACGATTTATGGACCTGTTAAGGAAATTTCTGATCTTCTAGATGCATTTATTAATAATAACAGATGTGTTAGACTCTCAAGTCTTCAGAAAGAAGGTTATTTTCTTGGAAATATTTACAATTTATCAAACGGGGTATTAAACCAAAAATATTTTTTTAATAAAAAACTTAGATTTAAGTATAAAAAAATTCTGAAATCATATAGTACAACTTGGAATAATCTTATCAAAAAACATTCTAATATTACTTCCTCCTAAAATCATTTCTGTTATAGTAATGTTTTAGAGAAGGTGGATAACCTAATTGATTTCATAAAACCTACTCCTTCTAAAGAATTCAAAAATAATCCTGTTTGTAATTTTAAAGGATGAATACCATAGATTAACTACTTAGTTCATATCTTCCTGAGGTCGATATTGGACTGCTTCAACCCTCCGACAAACTTCCTACGAAGGTGGACAGGACTTTGGCATTACAATTCATCATCAGAAGGACGATACTGTAATGCCTCAGCTATGTGATTTGTAGTAATATCTTTTACACTTTCCAGATCTGCAATAGTTCGGGCTACTTTTATAACTTTATGATATGAACGGGCGGTTAGATTCATTGATGCGACTGCACTTCGGAGTATTGCTAAACATTCAGGGGACAGTGGACAGAATTCTTTGACAGCTTTTGATGATAACTCACTATTCGATTTAAACCCTGCCTTGCCGGCAGGCGGGTTTGTTCCTTTATATCTTTTATTTTGAATGTCTCTTGCTTTTTGGACTTTCTTCTGAATTTCTTTTGAACTCTCGCTTTTTGGCAAATTTCCGACCAATTTTTCTGTTTCTACCGCCGGCAAATGAATATGAAGATCAATCCTATCCAAAATTGGTCCTGAAACTCTTTTTTGATATCTGGAAATCACTCCCGGAAGACATTTACAAGCCCTTTTGGGATCCCCGAAGTATCCGCAAGGGCAAGGATTAGACGCGCTGACTAATAAAAATTGGGCAGGATAAGTGACCGAACCTTTCGCCCGAGATATGGTCACAACTCCGTCTTCCATCGGCTGGCGAATTGACTCTAAAACGTGCCTTGGAAATTCGGGAAACTCATCCAAAAACAAAACTCCGCGGTGAGCCAAGGATACTTCACCAGGCGTTGGATTAGTACCTCCACCAATTAGGCCAATCCGGCTAGTTGTATGGTGCGGACTTCTAAAGGGCCGGGTTTTTACTATTGCCTGACCGGAAAATAAGTTTCCGGTTATCGAGTAAATTTTAGTTACCTCTAAAGCCTCGTCTGCGGTCAACCTTGGAAGTATTCCGGGCAGAGCTCTTGCCAACATGGTCTTTCCAGAGCCCGGTGTTCCGCGCATATAAATATTATGGCTTCCAGCCGCCGCTATCTCCATCGCGCGCTTTGCCTGTTCCTGACCGATTACTTCTGAAAAATCAAATTCTGCATCCGCTGTTTCCAAAAGGCCATCTAAACGGACCTTTTTGGCAGGTAAAATTTCAACCACTCCCCTGAAAAATCTCAATAGCTCGATAAGATTCCCTACCGGATATACTTTTACTCCCGGAACAACGGCTGCTTCTTTCTCATTAATTTTGGAGATAAACATTCTCTTTAACCCTTTTTCCCGAGCCAAATAGGCCATGGGGAGAATTCCATTTGTATGCCGAAGACTTCCGTCCAAAGATAATTCTCCGAAGAAAAACGAGTCGGAAATTTCAGGCGCGATCTGTCTTGAGGCAACCAAAATGCCAAGAGCAATGGGCAAATCATACGCAGGTCCAACTTTTGGAAGATCGGCGGGTGCAAGATTCACCGTAATTCGCGTTGAAGGAAAATCAGCTCCTGTATTTTTAATAGCACTTCTAACTCTCTCCTTTGCTTCTTCTACGGCCTTGTCCGGAAGTCCGACTATTGTAAAAGAAGGCAAACCTTCATCGGGGATATCAACTTCAACTTCAACCAATGTAGCGTTAAGTCCAACCGTCGCCCCGGAAGTAATCTTGGCCAGCATTATATATTTATATTAATGATAATGAAGGTTTATGTCGATAATCTCTACATCTTGAGATAATTAATCAGGAACTTGTAGGTAGAATTTATTGTTTCTGTAATTGAAGCAAATTTCATCAAACTGATCGAAAAATCCTTGCCTACCAAGTAACGCGAAACCCGTATCCGAAACTTCATCGCTAAATATTACGTAGGAACCAAACTTATAACTTCTTCCTTTCTGTATAATCATTAATTCAACAATACACGCTTTCCCTTTCATTAGTCCTTTAGATTCTTTTACTCCTCCGAAGAGTTGAATCTCCTTAATTTTCGACAAATCAATTTCAAGAAGCTTGGCAACATCTGAATGAAAAACATTTGCAAACGCTCCCGAATCAAGCTCTGCACGATAATTTGTTGATTTACCGTTGTCTTTATTTGTAATTCTGATATCCATTATGGGTATTTTGTCGTTTGAGACGATCTGAAATGGATATTTAAATTGCATTCCAATTATCCAATGTAGGGAATGTACTTTGAGGGAACTTTAAACAAAGTAGGAATATCTACACCCTTCTTTTGTGCTTCTTTGTAAACTCTCTTAATGTCTTTTCCACTGGAAAGAACTTGCTCTGTGTCGGGTTTAAGAGCTACCCATTTACCTCCAAAATTCTTAATTAATATTTCTAAGCTTGTGTTCATAAAAATATTAAACTACCACCAGCACGGAGGCTGGTGGATTTTTAGGTGTCTCCACCTTTG
>CAYSZS010000019.1:0-22370 GCA_964435575.1 uncultured Gammaproteobacteria bacterium
CCGTTTTCCTGCCCCCCAGTGCGGAGACTGGGGGAAATTGCTACGCTATTATACTAATTATACCTATAAAAATACTAATAGTTATTCATGCAAATATTTTTCGTTAATTCCTTTTCTTGTTCTTACTATTCGTTTTGGTCTCAAATACCTACTGCGGAAGTTTATCAATAATCCAAGCTTAATGTCTGTCGCCTGTAGGTATCTTTGAATTTGAAAATAGTCTTTTTTAGTTGTAATTCTTACATTTTTTAATTCCAAAATTATTTTGCCTTCTATTAGGAAATCAACGGTATTGCCTGTATTTGCTATCGGAAATTCTCTTTGATAGTTTATTTTCTCTTCTTTGAGTATCTTTTCGATATAATTACCGTATTGTCTTTCTCTTGAGTATCTACCCAACTCGTTATGTGTTTGAAACAAAATACCATTAATTTTGTAAGAGAGCTCAGGATAAATAAGTTTACCGATATCAAATATAGAATTAGTATTTATTCGTTTCATTTGCATAATTAGCATACATTAGTATTATTATGTGTTAATATTTTATTAAGGGAACGTTTCTATTGCTACCCTCAAAACTTCCATGTCAAAACTCGGCGAGTTATCAAAAGAAATTAGCCAGAAAGTGATTGTAACAACTTTACCTCCAGACGCTGCAGGAAGGCGGGCGACAACCAAAGTACCCCTGATTACCCCGGAACAAACAATTGATGACGTCCGTCAAATTCTTTTTGACCACGCAAAAAATTTCGACACTATCAATTACATCTATATTGTCTCCGAAAAAGGAAGGTTGCACGGAGTTGTCTCCATAAAGGATATCTTTAGAAATCCCGGTGAAACTCGAGTTAAAAATATCGAGATGAAAAAATTGGTCAAAGCGCATCCCCAGACAGACCAGGAAAAGGTCGCCCATATGGCATTGAAAGCCGGAATAAAGGCTGTACCCTTAGTTGATGAAAATGGATATTTTTGGGGTGTACTTCCAAGCGACCAAATCCAGCAAATATTGGACTCCGAGTCTCGAGAGGATTTACTAAGACTCTCCGGAATCATCGGAAAGCCACATTTTGAGATATCCGAAAGTAGCGTCTTCGACTCATTTACTCGAAGGATTCCTTGGATAATAGTCGGATTATTCGGGGGTTTAATTACCGCCTCGGCTATCGGAAATTTCCAATCAGTCTTGGCTGAAAATCTGGTTCTCGCCTCATTTATTCCTCTAATTGCCTACATTGCAAATGCTGTTGCCAATCAAACACAAACTGTTTTTATTCGCGACCTGGCAACTCAAGTAAAAGTTGATTTCAGAAATTACGCTATCAAGCAAATTATAACCACATTTTTCATAGCAATTGTTTGCTGGGCATTGATATTTGCGATAACTGGTATCTTTTGGCAATCGTTCGCTTTAGGGGGAATCGTGGGCTTGGCAATGACTTCGGCAATAATGACTGCAACAATACTCGGGCTTTTAATTCCCCAAATAATCAATCACTTTAAACTTGACCCGGCGGTCGGAGGAGGTCCTTTTGCAACAGCAATCCAAGATTTTTTAAGTGTGATAATCTATTTTTCAATTGCCCAAGCACTTTTGTAATATGGAAAAAGGGTTCAAACCACCTCTTAATCACCCATAATCTATTGGTTTAAGCCTAGATTCAGAATTCCCCGAGTCTCCGCGCTCGGAGTTTTTATATTTACCTCTTTTTGGCTGGGAACAAAAATCGCCGAAATTGTCGCGTTATCAATGTTTAGCGGAGTAATCTGTTCGGTTGTAATAGGAACTATCACTCCCTGGGTCCTACAAAAGTCGGGAAAAGATCCTGCAATAGGCTCAGGACCGTTTGCTACAGTACTTCAGGATTTACTCTCTGTTATTATTTATTTCTCCATTGCCTCGGCTTTGTTGTAAGTAGATATTATTGATATCTCATAGTAAAATAGAGGTATATGCCAATGACGGAGCGAGTAGCTATATCGCCTCCTCTTATTCCACTGAACTGTAAAGTGGCAAATCTTCCCGGACTTGTCTTCGAAATACGACCAGATGATCCTATGTATTTCGCAGAAGAACCTCATTTTAAACGACCTGAAAAACCTCTGGAAATAACTGAAGCAAGTCCAATAGCAATTAGTGATGTAATAACCGGAGAACCTTTCGATGCGCTTGGTCAACTACAACAGCCTGAACCTCCTCTTGATCCTGAAAAAATAGTTGTAGATATAATTTCAGCTAAAGAATTTTCCCCTGAAAAAATTAATTTAGAGTTACCTTATGGCTACGGCATCCCAGACCCCTCGACGGTCTGTCGGTTTTTACTTGGTAAACAATCTGCTGATTCTAGTGCTTTCCAAGATTGTTTCGGCGACGTAGTGGACAGGCATTCAAGTTTAGGAAACCCATTTTCAGCATCGAGCGGTACATGGAGAAAACCGATAAGGAATTTTACTTTTGAAATAGAAGGTGGCCAAGTTATTATTGGAGGAAAACCTTACACACCTGACCAGTTAAAATTAGCTCTATCTCAAGCAGCCGTAGAAACTGAGATCCAAGAACTTCAAATAGAGACTCCTGCTCAGCCTAATGAAGTAATAACATTACCACAAAAAGAAGGTCGTGATTTTGAACAAATCATAGAAGAGTTCGATCGAAGTCCATTATATACAAAGTGCGCAGCAGGGTTTGTGGTAGTCGTCTCTGTTGTAGGTGCTCTCTATGCTACGATTGGAATAATTGCCAACCGAGGAGTACGCTCCAAAAAAAATGATTGAAAGCTTCAAATCTTTTCTACAAAAATCTACATTTTTTCAGGACTTTCAATTCCCAATAATTGCAGGCCGTTTTTTAAAATTTGGCCTGTGGCGGAGGTTAACGCCAGTCTAAAATCTCTTACACTCTCCTGCTCTTCCACTCTTATACTCTCATCTCTTAATATTCCATGTTTCTGGTAAAACAAATTAAACTTTTGGGCTAAGTCATAGAGGTAATTACACAATAAATTAGGTGAGTAATTTCTGGCTGACATAGAAATTATCTCAGGAAAATGGACAAAAGCACGCAAGATGCTTAATTCTTCTGCGTTCAAATCCGAAATCCGAATTTCTAAATCCGAAACAATATTTAAATCCAAATTTTTCAAATTCGAAACGTTTGAATCATTGGAATTTTTGACATTTGAATTTGTTTCGTGTTTAGGATTTAGTGCTTCGAATTTACGCAAGACGCTATGCGCTCTTGCGTATGTATACTGCAAATACGGCCCGGAGTTTCCTTCCAGAGAAATCGACTTCTTGAGATCAAAGGCAATATCCTGCTCCCGGCCGACTTTCAGAAATGAATATTTAACCGCTCCAATCGCAATTTGTTCGGCGGTCTTTTCGTCTCCCTTATATTCCTTTAAAATACTTGTTTTGGCGTCATCGAGAAGCTGCTCGCCCAAGATAACTTTGCCAGTTCTTGACGACATCTTGCCTTCTTTGAGCCTTACCCAACCGTACGGAACATGTAATTGTTTACCTTTTGTTTCAGGAAAAAGCAGCTCTTGGGCTTTAAAAACAACTTTAAAATACTCGCTCTGCTCGGGCCCCACGACATGAGCAATTACGTCAGGATTAAATTCGCTAAGTTGAAGTTTAACAAGACCCAAATCTTTTGCCTCATAAGTCGGCACACCCTCTTTTGTAATAAACACTCTGTCGTGTAATCCATATTTTTTACCTGGAAAGATGATTGCGCCGTCACTTTTCTCCAAAATTCCTTTCTTTAAACCTTCTAAAGCATAATCTTTACCGCTTTCAAAACATTCGCTCTCAAAATATAACCTGTCAAAGGTTGAGTCGACCCTCTTGTATATGCTCTCAAAATAGTCCAAACTCCATTGCCTCGTTTCTTTATATAATTTATTAATTTCTTCATCCTCTTTTGAATAAATTTTCTTATTAATTTCTTGAATCTCCTTTTTTGCATTGTCGTTTTTTTCGTAAGCAGTTGACCCTCTTGCATAAGCTTTACCCAGAAACTCAACTCTCGCTTTTACATCTTCCGTATCTTCATAGCCCAACTTTTTAATTCCCCACAAAGCTTTGGCGATGTGCATACCCACATCCCCCTGGTAATTTGCTCGTATAACCTTGTAGCCGTTTGCTACCAACAATCTGACAATCGACTCGCCGATAGAAATATTTCTTAGATGACCTATATGGAAAGCCTTGTGGGTATTGGGGTGGGCATACTCGACCATAATTTTCTTTCCCTTGCCAAAGTCCGATTTTCCATAACTATTCTTATCATTAACATTCTGTATCATATTATCAACTAGTGCATCCTTTTTCAGCCAGAAATTGATGAATCCCGGTCCTGCCATTTCTATTTTCTCAATAACATCCATCAGTTGTTTATCGCTTTTCAACTTGGTCACAATCGCCTCAGCTAGTTCATGTGGAGATTTAAGATTAGTTAATTGGTTAATTAGTAATTCGTTTTTTTCTTTGCTCTTTGCTCTTTGCTCTTTGCTCTGCGAGAATAATTGCATCGCAATATTCGAGCTATAATCCCCAAATTCCTCATTCTCCGAAGTATCCAAATGGATTTCTTCCGGTTTTAAACCTGTTACTTTTGCTAACGCTTTAATAATCTTGTCTCTCATATAAATATTATAACTTTTATAATTATTATAACCGTAATAGCCTTTTTCTGAATTCCATTCTCTTTTTAAAAAGATTCTCTCGAAATCCACCTTCTTTAACAAATCTCTCTTCCAACCAACGTAACTTTTGATCAAGAAGTCTATTGGTCTGGTTTATCAAACAGACCATACAATTGGCAGCTTCTTCAGGATCGGAAATATAATTTTTATAATCGTTATAAGATTTATAACTTTTATAAGCAAGCGCGCGGACTTTGCGCGCTTGCAATGATTCGGGTTTCCATAAGGGGAGACCTTTCTGCCTTATAAAATCCTGGTAATCGTTAAGAAGTTCCTCCAAACTTCCTCTAGCAACTCCCAAAAGTTTAAGTCTTCCCTCGATACTTTTTTGTAAATATCCTTCGGCAATATTTTGTTTTCCACTTCGACCTGCTTGATCAATCTGGTCTTTAGTTCTTGGACTTTTAATGTAACGGCTGGTGAATTCCACGGTAAAATCATAAATAATTTCCGATTGGATATAAAAATAAAGCGTCTTATAACCTTTGTTTTCTTTATTATCTGTTATAGCCATTATAAATATTATAGCCGATATAACCGTTATTTCCTCACCCAAACATTTTTCCCATTACTCTCTATAACAACATCCCCGAGCTCGTCTGTTCTTAATATCTTAATATCTTTATCTCCTAATATCTTAAGTATCTCCTTATGCGGATGGCCGTAGGAATTATTTTTTCCGGAGGAAATAACTGCGACTTCCGGGTTCGTGGCATCCACCAACCCTTTGGTTAAACCGTTTTTAGAACCATGATGAGGCACTTTGAGATAGTCGACCCTTCGACTGCCGCTCAGGGTAAGCTCTTCGGCTATTGTATTTGAAATTCCCGGACTGATATCCCCTGTTAGTAATGCATCAAAGTCTTTGAAACTTAAAATTGATACCACAGAGAAATCATTGGGATCCCTTTTTGAAGTAAATGCACCCAAGACACCGTTAACTTCTTGAGAGGCTTGCCCCGAAAGGACGCTACTCGCGGGCGCGAGCATGGAATTCTCCGACGCGAGAAAAGTCTCCTTCTGGGGCCAGAGTATGTCTAAATATATCAATCCCAACCTAAGCTTTTGACCACTTTGAGGGTTAATGACCTTTACCCCCTTACTCCCTACCAAACTTTTTAGCACTCGCCACTCCTGACTGCCAGAATCAAGTGGTGTTGCAATTATAAAATCAACATCATAACGTTTAATTACGTCTATAAGTCCTCCGAAATGATCTTTCTGCGGATGAGAGATAATTATGCCCTCTATTTTCCTATCATAAAAAGGTAAATGTCGGGATAAGCACTCCAAAACTTTGCTATCAGGCCCGCCGTCGGTTAATATTTGGACTTTACCGTAAATAGCCAAAATCGCATCCCCCCGGCCAACATCACAAGCAATTAAGCGCAAATTCTTATCAGGGTAAGTAAATAAAGCTATCCAGACTAATGCATTTATTAAAATTAGCAATATAAAGAGATATTTCCACCGAATTTGCATATGTGTCGTATAAGACGAATCAGACCTACGAGAAAGTTCCGACTACTAGGATAAACCAACTCGTTAACGGATATGCCAACCATAAAATCAATGTACCAATAGGTTCAAAAATCAGTCCGATTATTCCTGAAACCATTCCAATAATCGTCATCGGGACAATTGTCCAAAGTACCACTGCATTGATAATTGGAGATAAAATATTAAATTGTCCAAAAGTTACAAAAAGAACCGGCGCAACTCCAACTTGGGCAGCCAATGAGGTTGAAAAATCCTCCCGGATTATAGAAGGTACAAACTTAATGAATTTACGAACTTTCGCTTCGAAAAGCATTAAAGAGGCGGTCGCGGCAAAAGAAAGGATGAAACCCACATCTGTAATCCACTCGGGACGAATAAATAGCATCCCGAAAGCTGATATTAAAAGAGCCCTCCAAGCGTAATATAAGCGTCCGATTTCTTGCGAAGCAAAAGTAATTGAACCCATTACGGCGGCTCTAATTATCGGCGCTTCAAACCCTGATAAAAGAGCATATCCCCAAACTCCTGCCAAAGCCAAAGGAATAGCCCGCTTCCTGGGAAGAAAAACTACGATTGTCGCAATTAAAAATTTTGCCACCAAGGTAACGTTCATACCTGAAGCAACGACAACATGAGCGGTTCCGGTTTTTTTAAGGGCTTCCCAGAAATCATTTCCAAGATTAGATTTTGAACCAATTGTTACCCCGGCAATAAGAGCCGAATGCGGTTGGGGTAAACTTTTCTGATAGAAACCGAGTAATTCTCTTCTAAAGTTATATAAAAATCCCTTGTCCTCTTTCTTATCAACAAGTCTTACCTCTATAAGTTTATCATCCTGAACTTTCCCCTCTATCACAACCCTGTCGCCATAATAAATTTCGGGATAATGTGGTAAATAAATCTTGAACCCCTGGAGTTTGATATACTGCGAGTTACTGTAGCGAATGGGTTCGGAAGTAATTCGATCGGTTATCCTGATCTTTGTATCGTTGGGATATGAAGGTTGGGTTTGGTAAAAATATATAACCCTTACGCAAAATAAAATAAATAGAATTATCCAAAGAAGATATCTAGTCATGAATTGACCTAATTGCTCTAATTATTCTAATTTCTAAACAAACACCAATGACTAAATTTCTAAACTGGGTATTGGGGCTTTTTTAGGTCAATTAGGTTAATTAGAAATTAGAAATTTTTTTAATAAACTGTTACCAAATCTTTAATTTTCTCGTAGACATATTGTTTCAGCGCTCCTTTTGATACCAACTCTTCGACATTTGAGTAAGGCCTGTGCTCAATGATACTTTGGGCGTAAACAGGGCCAATTCCTGGTAGTTCTTCCAGCTCTTTCTGGCTCGAAATATTAACATTCACCAAATTCTCGTAACCACTCCCCCGAACCCCCTGATATAGTTTGATGTCCCCTCCATTATTAGCACTCTCGCCTAATGTCTGCTCACCAACTTTGGGTATGTATATTTTTTGACCGTCAGTTAACCTTGCAGCCCTATTTATCACCCTTTCTACCCAATCTCTATCTGCATCTATCGATATTCCGCCGGCTGAAATCAACAAGTCCTCTACCCTTGATCCTCCCGGCAACTTATAAACTCCAGGTTTTTCTACGGCTCCCGAAATTTCAACTACCAACTCCGAATTTTGATCACCAACCTCTGCAACCTCATTCAAAACTTCAATGTTTGAAGGTCTACCACTCTCTCCCATTTTGACATATATCATTCCAATACCCGTTAAAAACACTCCAAGTAAAAACACTGTTATGGGGTAACGGTACTTCAATACAAATTCTTCCAGATCCAACTTTTTTTGCTTTTTAAAATGATTGGTGTTTTCTTCTTTAGCACTACCTATCACTAATTCATGAGATGACATATAAATTTATCATAACGCTAATTTAAATTAATAGAAAGTTCGGCATAACCCAGAAGAAAAGGAAGTAATGTGTGTTAGTTAACAACAAAGTTCAAAAGCTTTCCCTTTACAAAAACTTCTTTCTTAACCTTCTTCCCCTCAATCCATTTGTTAATCTTCTCATTTTCTTTTGCAAGCCTTATTATCTCGCCTCTCACTTCTGACTTCTCACTTCGAACCTCAATTGTACCTCTCAGCTTTCCATTAATCTGAATCGCTATTGTTACAGTATCCTCTACAATTAACTCTGGATTATATTTCGGCCAAGGGTGAAGATGAACTGAAGAAAAGTGATTAGTGATTGGCTTGCCCCGTACCGACTGGTACTGGGGTGATTGGTGACTGGTTTTAAGTTTTGTGTTCCGGAATTTGGAATTTGGAATTTGTTTAGGATTTCGGATTTCGGATTTAGGATTTCCAGCGTAGTAACGCTGGTATATTTCTTCGGTCATGTGAGGCGCAAACGGAGCAAGAAGGAGGCATAAAGTTTTTAAAGCTTCGTCCCATTCAGCACAGCGAATCTGTGTACGGTGTTCTGTGTTCAGCGTTCTGTGACTTTTGTTTGTGCTATCCAATACTTTGTTCCTAACCTCTTCCAACAAATTCGTAAATTCCATCAAAGCCGCTATTGCTGTATGGGTATGAAGCATTTCGATATCTTCCGATACTCTTTTTATGGTTCTGTGTTGCATCCGAAGTATATCCTCAGCATCTTCCTTCTCGACGACAACTAAATCCTTATTATTAGTTATCAGCCTCCAAACCCTCATTAGGAAGCGATAAGAACCCTCAATTCCTTCCGTTTTCCAAGCTCCCCCTTTATCGTGAGGCCCCAAGAAGTTAATGTAAAGCCTGACTGAATCTGCGCCGAATTTTTCAACCTGCTCATCAGGATTTACTACGTTGCCGCGCGACTTACTCATTCTATAGCCATCCGGACCCAAAATTACCCCATGATGAATTCGCTTTAATGCAAATTCATCAAAGTCGATGTAGCCTTGATCGTGCAAGAACTGGCTTATAAATCGCGCGTAGAGTGTGTGGCCCAGAATATGCTCCGACCCGCCAAAATAAACCTGAATCGGCATCCATTTCTTAATTATTTCTTTATCAAACGGGCCTCTGTCATATTTAGGAGTCGGGTATCTGAAGAAATACCATGAAGAATCTACATAGGTATCCAGAGTTTCAACCTCACGGCTAGCCTCACTCCCGCACACAGGACACTTTACCTTCACCCAGTCCTCGGCTGTGGCCAAAGGAGCCAATCCTTTCGGCATATAATCTACAACTTCAGGCAATTTTACAGGCAAATCAGCCTCAGGAACTGAATGGATAATATACTCTTTACCATCATCCAGAGTTGTAAAATCTATACCCTCTTGGAGTTTATGATTAGTGATTAGTGATTGGTGATTAGTTTTAACTTTTAGATTTTTGATCTCGGATTTCTTTCCAATCTCCAATCTCCAATCTCCAATCTCCCAGCATTTACGACAGTAAATGATGGGAACTGGTGCTCCCCAATACCTCCTTCTCGAAACCGACCAGTCTCGAAGGTGGTAACTTATGACTCTTTTTCCCCATCCTTTCTCCTCAAAATAATCCATTGTCTTTTGTAAACCCACCTCGAAATCAAGACCGTTTAGGAAATCAGAATTTATGAATTTTCCTTTCATCCCATGTTCAATAATTTGATCCTCTTTCTCAACTGGGCCTTCATAACCGTCTTCTCCTACAATCACTCGTGCAATTGGAATACCAAACTTTTTAGCAAACTGAAAATCGCGAAGATCGTGGCCAGGGCAGCCTTGAACAGCACCTGTACCCACATCCATCAATACGAAGTCCGTAACCCAAACAGGAATTTCTTTTTTTGTTACATGGTTAATCGCATATAAACCTGTGAACACGCCTGATTTTTCTTTCTCGGTGGTTTTTCTTTCTCGTTGGGTTTTACTTGAGGCTTTCTTAATATAATTTTTAAGTTCATTTAAAATCTTTTCAGGTACCACAATTTGCCCAGTAATGATTTCTTCAACAACTGGATGCTCTGGCGCTAAAACTATGAATGTTGCACCAAAGTTAACTGGTGCCGTAGTAAATACTGTAATCTTATCTTGCAGATCTTTAACGTCATAGGTAATATTAATTCCTTCTTTTCTGCCTATCCAATTATTTTGGCCTTCGATTGCGGCCTGAGGCCAATCTACCCCACTTCGCTCCTTCGGAGCTTCGAGGGGCAAGCCTTCTTTTTTTTCGGGTTTACCCCGAGCGGAGTCGAGGGGCCATATCAAACGATCTGCATATTCTGTTATCTTAAAAAGCCATTGATCGACGAGTTTTTGTTCAACCGGAGTCGAAGTATGTCTCCAACAGCAACCATTAACAACATGTTCATTTGCTAATACAGTTTTACATTCCGGACACCAATTGGACCAGACTTTTCCTCTATACGCCAGTCCCTTTTTATATAATTGGATAAATAACCACTGTGTCCATCTATAATAATCTGGATCAGAAGTAATCACTTCTTTCTCCCAATCAAACGAGGGTCCCATTCTTTCGAACTGCTTCCGCATTATTTCAATATTTTTGTAAGTCCATTCTCTTGGATGAATTCCATGTTTTATTGCAGCGTTTTCGGCTGGTAATCCAAACGCATCAAAACCGCCAACAGGAAATAACACGTTGAATCCCTGCATCCGCTTCATCCTTGCATATGCATCAGGAGCTGTCCAAGCGAACCAGTGCCCCATATGCAAATCCCCTGAAGTATAGGTTAACTCGACAAGAAGATAATACTTATTTTCCTTTTTGTTATCGGCCTTATAAAGTTTACTTTCTCTCCATCTCTTTTGCCACTTTTTTTCTATTTCTCGGTGATCAAAACTCATATTAAAAGTATATTACGATATTAGTTTTTAAAACGCAAAAAAATATTTATTTTCGGGTATGTCCAAAAGTTTTTCCGCAATAAATAAAACAGAGCATAAGTATGCAAATTGTGCATACTGAAAATACGTTTTTCACTCAGTGTTTCCAATAATATAACCATTTATGAAATATAATAAGTCACTTATACCCTATATTATAGCAGCCCCGCTCATTGATTTGGTATCTTTAATTACTCGTATTTTTTGATTAAACAGCCAATATTTATTCTTAGCAATCTATCACGAGGATTGATAAAATAACTATATACCATCATCAAAGTATTCATTATCAAATATTTGAAAACATTTCACAAAATTATTTTTCATTAAATCAACTTTTATAAAATTATTTTTATACATTATTTTCCGCAACAAATATAATCATATATTCCAAAACTGCATAGATATACTTAAATAAATTCTGATTTTCAAACTCACCCTTGAGTCGTAACCTGAGAGGGCTCAAGATTCGAAGGCGCCATACCTTCAATGCCAACATAGACCTCTACTTGATTACCCCTAACTCTCAGAAGCGCGTGATTAAAATCTATTTTCTTTAAAGAACCTTTAGACTCGGAACCAATAATCAAGCCTTTATTAATAAGAGAAATAAAATTCGCGTGTTCAGCTAACACATCAAACTTTCCGACTGCATTATAAGAAGTAATTGATTCAACTTCTCCCTCATAGATAATTCCCTCTTTGGATTGGATTTTTAGATGAAATTTCTCCTCCATATAAGTCATATAAGTCTTATAAGACCTATATTATTCTGTTTTTATCTCGGCAACGCTACCCGTAAACATGAATTTTTCAGAAGCTATGTGGTCAAATTTACCCTCAATAATGCCGTTTAAGTCCTCGAGAGCAGTTTTTAATGCCACAAACTTGCCTTCCTTTCCACTTTGAGCGGCAGCTACGAAAAACCTTTGAGTCAAGAAGTTTTTAATTTTTCTGGCTCTTTTATAACTCAGCTGGTCTTCTCCCGACAACTCGCTCTCTCCAACCAGTGAAACTATCCTTTCCAAGCTTTCGGCCTGCTTAAGGAAAGACTTGGCCTTTATGACAACCTCATAGTGATAATCTCCAACGATATTGGGGTGTAGGGAATTGCTGGTTGTTGCTAAAATATCGATGGCAGGCATAATTCCTTCCTGATAAAGACTTCTTGACAGAACAACGGTTGAGTCAAGGTAGGGAAATATTGACTGTACTCCGTGATCCAACAAATCGTCTGCCGGAACATATATTGCTTCAATCGTCGTTATCGCATTGGCGTCAGTTGCCATCAACCTCTCGTGGAAATTCGCCATCTCGCTTTCCAAAGTTGCCTGATAGCCATCTTCGGAAGGAAGGTTCCTTGTCAAAGTTGACAGCTCATTTCCAGCCTGGGCAAAACGATAGACATTATCAATAAAAAAAAGCACGTCTTTTTTCAAAGCGTCTCTGAAATACTCAGCCAAAGTTGCCGCCGAAAAAGCTGACAAAAACCTTATGGCGGGATTTTCTCCCATGGGACCGAATATCAGTGAAGAACTTTCCATAACACCCGACTTTTTTAAAGCTTCGTAAAGTTCAAGTCCTTCCCTTGACCTCTCCCCGATACCGGCAAACACCGAAACAGAAGTTTCTTTCGCGCGCCCAACTATATTATGAAGTATCTCGGTAAGAAGAATTGTTTTTCCAACACCAGCTCCACCAAAAAGACCCATTTTCCCACCTTTTATTAAGGGGGCAAACAGGTCTATAGCTTTTATTCCAGTTTCCAAAATCTCTATTTTCGTCGATACACGCCTTCCGACTATTCTTAGATGAATCGGTATATATTCCTCAACTTTAATTACTCCCCGCTCGTCCAAGGGCGATCCAAATATGTCAACTACTCTTCCCAGAAGTTGCCTTCCAACAGGAAATAAAAGCTGGGATTGACTGTTTACAACTTTTAATCCCCTGTAAAGAGAGTTTGTTGCGGAGAGCGCGAGACAATAAAAAGAATTTGAGCCTGATGACGAATAAACCTCAAGTTTAATTTCCGGATTATCGGCAAGAGTTAATACGTCGTTTATGGCCGGCTTTCTGTGATTAAACTGAACCTCAACAACTTGACCCCTGACGCCCAAAATCGTACCCAGGTTTTGTCGATCAACAAAACTTGAGGTAGTTTTTTTATTTTGATTATTTTCCATAATAAAAGGTGGGTGCTAAAGAATTGAGCTGTTTCCTGTCAAAACTACCATGAGACAACTTAAGCTTATCCAAATCAAGATTTTTAAGCCTCTTGTCAATATTCTGGGAAGCCCTGTCCATTGCTAAAATTCGAGAAGCAAACTTTGCTAACTGAGACTCCCTAATTGATTGATCAAATAAAGATGCGAAAATCTGAGTTTCAAAAAACATTAGGATTTTTTCAACCGTCGGTTCAAAAATGTAATCTATGTTGGGCTCCCCAACGTCTCCGGATATGGGTGTACCGGCCGAAATACTAAAAGCGGTTGGTTTCTGGGTAACGATGGATTGATATTTACCGTAATATACTCTGATTTCATCATACTGAACCAGGTGCTTTATAACTTCTGAAAGTACAACTTCATTACTTCCATAATCCGGCAGATCAAAATAAGTATAAGGAAGATCCGGTTCCTGCTCCAAAAAAAGACTTCTCCCCACTCTACCGATAATAGTAACCTCTACATCACCTTTACGAAAATCGGCAATAAACTTTTTGAAAGTTTCCTTGACAACATCACCATAAAAACCGGTATTCGCCGAGATAAAAACTGCAACAACCTTGCCGTTATGCGCCAAAAAGGTAACTTTCCCACCCGCCTTAATTTTACCTTTTCTTACTAAATCCGAAAGCTTTTTGGCATAAGAAGCCAAAGAATCCCGGAAAATGCTTTCAATTGAAGCCAAAAACTGCCGATTCCTAAGTACAAAACCTCTAATCTTCATCATTCTGGTTGCCGCAATCTCTCCGTAAACTTCAGTCAACATCTCTAAAGAAGTTACTTGGATAATTTCTCGCTCTATTTCTTTTTTATAAGCCATTGTTTTATTCAAACTTTCTTTTAGAAAAAGAAAGTTTGGCAAAGAAAAAAGTTGTCCCAAACTCTGAAAGCTGGAAGCATTCAATTCCAGAAAACTCAACGAGCCCTCCTCAATTTATCCATAATTATCTCTGGGCTCCTTCTTATATAATTTACTAAATCTGGGAAAATCTTTGAGGAAGCGACTAAATCGTCAATTTGTTTTTTATAGTTTGAATCAGTTTGGTATCCTAAGACTATCGATTCCATTTCTCTTTTTAGATCTTCCTTTCTGGTATCATTCCAAATACCGGCCCAAAGAGCTGTCAGCAGGATTACGTTTGCCGTAATTGGAATTGTCTTCCCCGCCCCCTGATTAAAAAATATATCTAATCTCTCTCCCAGGGCTAGTATTTTTCGGGCATTTTCCCCAACTTCTGCTCCGAAATGCAAAAACTGCTTCATTCTTTCATAATTAACCAAAAATATTGACACCTCTTGACCCACGTCCTTCAAAAACGGAGTCTGAGTTTGACGTCCAACTCGGCTAACCGATAAAAAGGGATTCACCGCGGGTCTTTTACCTTGGTTGTAAAGTTCAATATCAAAAAATATGTGGCCATCGGTCATCGCCATCAGATTTGTCTGAATATAACCGGAAAGATCTCCTAAAATCGATTCGGCTAAAGGCAGTGCCGTTATTGAACCATTTTTAAAATTCCCGGCTCTTTCAAGAAGTCTTGCGTGAAGATAAAAGATGTCTCCTGGATAACTTGACCTTCCGGGAAACCTTTTTGCAAGAAGAGATATCTCCCGGTAGCACCTCGCATGAGAGGTTAGGTCGTCCAAAATGAGCAAAACGTCTTTACCTTGATCTTTGAAATGTTCGGCTATGGCCATCGCAGTATAGGGAGTCAAATATATCAACCCGGATGGGTCAGACGAACTCGAGGCAACAATAATCGTACTTTTGGCAATTTTATTATTTTGGAAAAACTCGCTCAACTTTTGAATATCAATCTGTTTTTGTCCGATAACGGCGTATATACAAATTGTCCCATAACTCGCCTGCGTAAGAATGGTTTGAAGAACAAATTCTGTCTTTCCGGTTTTCCTATCCCCTATAACAAGTTCTCTCTGGCCACGACCCAATGGTACAACAAGATCAACGAGCGTTACACCGGTTTCTAAGAATTTCTCAACCTGGGCTCTTACTAAGATTCTAGGAGGTTCTGTATCAACCGGGCGAGTTCTGAGAGGAGTTATAGCCTTACCCCTATCATAAGCTGCACCTAAAGGACTAATAACTCGCCCAAAAAGCTCTTCCCCGACGGGCACCTCGAAATTTTTTCCGGTCCTGACAACTTTAGTTCCTACTCTAAGTTCGGCATTAGTCAAAAGTAATATTTCGACAAACCCAGACGTAAGAGTAATTACCTGCCCCAAATCTCCTGTCTCAAAAACTACAATTTCCGAAGGATGAACCTGAGGAAGACCAGTAACATAAACGATTGAATAAAAAGAAGAATCGACAAATCCAATCTCCTCCATTGTTTCAAGATAGTGATTAAAATCATTCATTTTGGGCAAGCTTTTTCAAAATTTCTTCTCTATCTTCCTCAAACTCTTTCTCAAAGATTCTATTGAAAGAAAAGTCTCTAAATAGGCCTTCATAAATTATTTGTACTCCTCCGATTATTTGAGGGTCATACGAGAGGTTAAGAATAATACTACTTCCGATTTCCTGTTTAAGAAATGAAGCCATCGTATCAATCTGATCCTGAGTCGGCTCAAATGCGATTGTCAGATAAACATCTTTTAATCCTCGAAGTTCTTTTTCTAATCCACGCAAAAAAGATTCCCTATTAACACCCGATTTACTGAATTCCTCCCTTATATATGAAGAAACCCAACTTCGAACCCCAGTTTGTAACAGTGAATCAAGAGCATAACCTTTATCTTCGTATATACCTGTTAGAAGAACTTCGATCTCCTCCAACAACCTTTCCTTGTCTTCGTTTGTTTTTATCCTATCAATAAATACCTCGTACATTCCAGTTATAATATAATTAAATGATTAACTTGGCTGATTTAAATCGCCTTGTTTATTAAACACTCTCTGCCTTTTAGCCTCCTCTAGTGCTTTCATTACCAGTTTTTCGTGCTCCTCTTTATTAATCTCTTTTGACAAAACTTTCCTTGCTACGTCTTTAAGAATCAGTATTATGGATTCATCAACCTGCCTCATCCTCTCTAATTTATACTTTTCGACATCAGCTTCCGCCTTTTGATATGCGTCTAAAACAATTTGCCTTGCATCCTTCTCCACTTTCTCTACTTCCTGAATTAAATTCTTTCTCACTTCCCCTATTTCCTTGAGAAAAAGTGCTTTTATATCTTCTGGTATATTTTGTAATATTTTGATAGATTCTTCTTGTGTTTTCTCTAGTATATCTTGATATTTATTTACATATATATTCGTAGACTTTTTTAGTTCTTCAGATATTTTTACTTCTTGGTCTTTTGAAAAATCATCACTTCTTGCAAGTATTTCTCTAGCTTTTGTATATGCTTCTTCGAGGATCTTTTGACCTTTAGTTTGTGCTTGGATTAGAAGATTTCTCGGGTCAACTGTTAACTTTTCGCTTTTAGATGAAGTAAGCTTAGTCAATAGTCTAAGGTATGCTATTACAAGCCCGACTAAAAGTAATACTAAAGCTGCCAAAAGTAAGAAAATTATATAAATTAAACTTTGATCAATGTTTATCATAATATTATATAGATTTACTGAGATATCTGAACCCCAACATGTAACAAAATTTTTCCCGTCATTTCTTTGGGAATACTGATTCCCATCAGATTTAATATTGTGGGGGCAACGTCAGCCAGTCCTCCCTTGCCAAGATTAAGAGGATTACCTAGAAATTTATTCGAAACTATTATAAGAGGAACGGGATTATTTGAATGGTCTGTGTTAATAGCGCCTTTTGAACTTGTGTAAAAGTAGGTTGATGAAGGAAAAGTTAAAAGCTCCTCCGCATTACCGTGGTCAGCCGTAATAAAAAGCGTTCCATCCATTTCAAGAACAAATCTTGTTAATTCTCCGATATATTTATCAACTATCTCAATGGCAATTATGGTCGCTTTTAGATTACCCGTATGGGCAACCATATCAGAATTTGCAATATTGACTACCGTAAAATGATGTATTCCCCTCTTAATCTCCCTTTTGAATTCTGCCATAAGTTTTTGAAGCGACATCTGAGGCCTAACATCGTAAGTTGGAACTTTCGGAGAAGGAACTATGACAACGTCTTCGCCTTCTAACTTGGTTTCATTCATTCCGTCAAAATAATAAGTCACGAACCTCTCTTTTTCGCTCTCGGCCATCCTCAACTGCTTTAACCCAACCTCTGCTAAACATACAGATATTGGTTTTTGGATTACTTCCGGCGTAAATGCAACCCCCGAAACCGGTAGTTTTTTATGATATTCGGTCATTGTTACGAAAAATAAATTTTTCGGCACTTTTTCTCTGACAAAAGTCGTTCCAATATCAACTTCACCTTCTCTTAAATTAGTAATAGGATCATAACCGAAGTCAAAACGCTTTAGGTTCTCAAAATCGTTCATTACAAAAGCCATAGCGAGCTGCCTTGGTCTATCGATACGATAGTTGAAGAAAATTATGGCATCATTGTCATTAACGGTGGCGATTGGAGCAGAGTTATTGGAGATAACGGTTGGTTCAATAAATTCATCAGACTGACCCTTAAGATAGGCTCCCTTAATCGCATCCAATGATGAAAAAGCTTGGCTTCCAACTCCCGAACAAATTGCTTTGTAGGCTTTCGCGGTTCTATCCCAACGCCTGTCTCTATCCATTGCATAGTATCTACCCGTTACACTCGCGATTCTGCCAACCCGCAGCAAATGCAGATTATTTTCTATTTGTTGAATTATTTCTATTCCCTCTTTTGGGGGTGAATCACGTCCATCAGTAAAGACGTGTAGATAAGCATCCTTTATATCTTCCTTTTTACAAAGTTGTAAGATGGCGTAAAGATGTGCCAAAGATGAGTGTACATTACCGGAACTCACCAAACCCATAATGTGGAGCTTCGAGTTAAAGCGCTTTATATGGGCTGTGGCTCCCAGAAATGCTTTGTTGTCAAAAAAAGTGCCTTTTTCTATGGCTAAATTGATACGTTTCAAGTCCTGTAAGATAACTCTACCTGCTCCCAAGGTAAGATGACCAACCTCGGTATTACCTACCTCATTGGCAGGTAAACCTACAGATTCACCTGAAGCTATCAGTTCGGCGTGAGGGAATTTTTCTAATAATCTATCATAGTTTGGTGTTTTGGCCAAAGTTATTGCATTTCCCTCCGAGGCAGGAGCTAAACCAAACCCATCCAATATCAGAAGGATAGTTGGTTTAATCCCAGGTTTTTTCTTAGTAAAAAAGGGCAGATGTAACATATAAGTCTTATAAGCCGTATAAGTCGTATATTACGTATACTTCTTAAAATATCAATATCAAGTAAGCTATTCCCAGGCCTACTAAAATTATAACAATAGTTAACGTAATATTTAAAACTACTGTTAACTGTATCACGCGTTTAGCCAATGGATTTCTGCCAATTGCTTCAATTCCGGCTCGGGATGCTCTCCCGAAATAGATCATCCCTAAGGTAAATGCAATAAGTACAATTGCAACGGCCAGCAGATATCTCAAAGATTCAAGGGGTTCAAAAACTGGAACCGCTAGACCTTGCCTTATAAACTGTAATAAATTCGAACCTGGTCCTGTCAGACCCGTGGCCGGATGAATATTAATAGAAACTTGAATCTTACCAACTTGATTCGGATTATCAGAAGAATAACCTTCCATCGCGCTTCCCAATATATAACCATTCCTCGTTGCTTTTTGACCTATGCCAGAATTATCGGACGTAGTGATTGAATCGCCTTCTTGAATATTTCCGCTAGCACTTGTTACTTTTACACTGGCAATTCCGCTGGTTAATGCTAGCCTTGAGTTTTCTAGTTCGGTATCCTCTACGGAAACAGATGGGTTATCAACTATAACACCATAAATTGCGGTACTGTAACTCCCGTTACATCTCACAAAACCACTGGATTGTGTGCAAATTATATCTCCAGCCTCCACCCCTCCTTCTTTAATAGGGATTGATAATGCAAAACCGGAAGAATTTATTTGAGCAAAAACAGTCCTAGAATATATAATGCTTATCAGAAATATATTTATTACAATATAAATACATATGTTTAATATTTTTGCTAAGTGCTTCATTTGTTTAAACTAATGCTAGTCATAAAAATGAAAAAATGCAATAATCATCTATAAATTTTATACAAACTTTTCTAATATTAATCTCTACGTTAATTACTAATTTATTTTCCGCAAATTAACGCAATTCCCTATTTTACTATTTCCGCATATATTCCTATTTATCTAGATTAGCTTTGGAATTACTGATAATAATAACTTTAAATCCGATCTTCATCAAAATATTTATGTCCTATGGTTATTAATTTAATGAGATTCGCTTAAATAAATACTAAATTACTGCTTCCAAGTTGTTTGAATCTAAAAGGATATTGACAAGCAATTTAAAAACTGTCTTAATTAAAGTGGACATTTTGAATAAGAATGTCCAAATTTTAAGGGTAAGTTTTAAATTTTAATAAAATTTTATAATACTGCCGTGCCCAATAACACACTTTTAAACATAAATGAAGCTGCTAATATACTCGGTGTTTCAACAAAAACCTTAAGGCGCTGGGAAGAAAGAGAAATACTAAAGCCTCAAAGAACAAAAGGCGGACATAGGCGCTATCTTCTTCAAGAGCTTTATATATTTAAGAGACAAAAAGGAAGACGTAGAATCAGTAAAAGCTTAATTGAAAAAGAAAAAATCGAACCTTCCCAGAGCCTTCAAAAAAGTAGATTTGAAAATATTCTTCTTCCAGAAACTCGAATAGATATCGAAGATTTCGAATTCAAAAACGTCGAAGACTTAACCCCCACACCCTATCAAGCAATTCCAAAACCAGGAAAAATAATCTTTAAGTTAAGCTTGGCAGTTTCAATATTACTACTTCTCAGCTTCTCAACATTTAGACTACTACCAAACAATATCAAACTGTTCCTTGGTACGAACGAAGTGGCTCAAAAATTCCAGTCACTCATCCAGAAAAAAGATGCTGGGGAAATTGAAAAGCTAAAGGAAGAACTGGTAAAACAAGAAATTTCAAAAGTATTGGCTGCAACTTCTTTTACAAATGTCAGTTTTAACGTAAATGTTCCTAGTAACTTCTCCGAAGACGCGACTTTTGCAGCTAATATTGCTGCAAACGGTGGAACTTTAACCACAACCTCAGCAAGTTTCGACCTTCTTAATACTACGGTAACTACTTTGAATATTGGCGGTGATGCAACCACGCTAAGCTTGGGTGCTTCAACCGGAACCACATCTATTAACAACACCCTAAATCTTGGCGGAAATACGCTGATATCACCTGAGGATATAACAATTGATCCTGGCGGAGGCGGAGTCAAAATCGGAACCGGAACTCAAAGCACGATTGATTTAACGGGTGACGATCTTTATGTCAGCGGGGATCTTGAGTTAGACGGATCATTGGTAGTCGGAAGCGACTCTGTAAACGACTTAACCGGAACCGGTTTGCAAGTTTCATCAGGAAGTCTTCAAGCAACACTTGGAACATCAATTGAGTCATCGGAAATTAGCGATAGCACAATCCAGGAAGTAGATCTAAATGTATCAAACGCAGCTTCTAATGCATACGTATTGACTTACAATTCATCTACGGGCGGTTTTACATGGGCAGTTGACCAAACGGGAGGTGACTCTGCCTGGACAGACTCGGGTACGACGATCTATTTAACCGATACGGGAGACGAATTGGTCTTGGGCGGATCAACTCCTTTATCGAGTGCAAAGTTTTCCATTGATGGAGATTCAGACCAAATACAACTTCTCTTGCAAGGAAACTCTACGCAAACCAGTAATATTTTCGTCATCGAAAGTTCAACTGGTTCAGATATCTTTAGCGTCGGGGGCGATGGCCTAGCAACCTGGACAAGAACTTCAGCCGGCCCATGGATTTCTTTTAATGACGGAACTGATGCTTGGGGGTTATATAACCGAGCCGGAACTCCGGAAGGGTTTATTACAGCAAATACGGGAACACTAGCAATGGATACGGCAAACGGAACTTTGTACGTAAAAACCGACGACGGAGATGCAACTGATTGGGTTAATTTGGCAACAGGAGTCAGCAGTCCATTTAATTCAAGTGCTGGAATAATAGACAAAGCAACAATTTCAGATAGACTGAGACTTTTGTACGGTGACGCTAGCGATACTCAATTAACAATTGAAAATACGACCAATAATGTCATTCCGGTAGCAGATAGCTTCGTAATCGACCTAAGCGGAAACACAACAGGAATCGTTACTGATGGAGTAGATGCAGCCTACATTGCTGCTGAATTCGGAAACGGTACGACAAATACTAATTCAGGACTTCGAATCAACATTGATCCGGTAAATACACCTTCGGGAGATGAGGTTTTCCACGCAATCAATATTGAAGGTTTGGCTGCGGCAACATCGGCAACAGAAACCGCGATTCAAATTGGGACAAATTGGGACAACGCTTTGGTTGTTGGATCAACTACCGTCGTCAACGGAAGCGGTCAAGTTCCGACAACCGTTCTTTCGGGGACGCTTTTTAGCATTACTGATTCAACAACAACCGAAGCTATAACCCAAGGAAACACACTCACCTTTTCTGATGGTACTGATATTAATTTTGTCGTTTCAGCAACAGATACAGTAACTGCCAACAATACCTCAACTTTGGCAACTGTTACAGGAAGGGGTGCGACCACAACCACTCTTGTCAACTTAAACGGCGGCTATGCAATTTCCCCGACAACAACCGGAACCTTTGCTGATTTTGACCTTGAAACTGAGTGGACTAGTGGGGATTTGGTAAATGCTGACTGGGACTCGGCAACAACTCAAACCGCTGCGTTAACAGGAATAAATCTTGATTTCACCAACTTGACCTCTGTAGCAGGTTCCACAACCTACGGAGTATTAATAAATGACCTGGCAGCTCAAACCTCATCTTCTGAATATGCAATATATCAGGAAGGTACATCCTGGGACTATGGCATATTTGCAGAAGATGCTGTCCTTTTCGGCAAT
>CAYSZS010000020.1:0-19898 GCA_964435575.1 uncultured Gammaproteobacteria bacterium
ATTCGCATAAACCTATTTTACCTCAAAATGGACTTAATTAGTTTAATATTCCCAAAAACATGTTTAGGATGTGGCAGAGAAGGAAAATATATTTGCCGCTTGTGTATTGATAGGATTCCCTTTCTTAAGCAGCTGTGTCCTTACTGCGAAAAGGCCGCTCTTGACGGAGTTACTCATAGCAAATGTCTTAAAAAACTTCGATTGAACGGCGTTTTTTCCGTCTGGGCTTATGAAGGAGTAGTCAGGACTGCGATTTTAAAGCTTAAATATAAATTTGCAAAGGAGATTGCCAAAGAGCTTTCAGAATACATGGCAATTTACCTTGTGAACCAACCGATATTTCCTAAAAACTCAATACTTACTCCAATTCCTCTTTACTTCCTTAAAGAAAATTTTCGTGGATTTAATCAGAGCGAACTTATCGGTGAACTTTTGGCAGATCAAATGGGATGGAATTTTAATTCCGATATTCTTATCAGGAAAAGACTTCGGCGCCCCCAAACCGAGCTCAAGGGCAAAGAAAGACGGGAGAATGTTCGTGGAGTCTTTGCTTTTAATTCGAAACACAAATTAACTAATCAACCAATTAACAAATCTTTTCTGCTTTTCGACGATGTTTACACAACGGGCTCGACTTTGAAAGAGGCTGCTAAAGTTTTGAAACGAAGAGGAGCAGGAGAAGTTTGGGGATTAACTATTGCTAGATAAGGCGACAGGTACCGTTCGATACCTGTCAGCCAGATACCGACTGGTATCTGGCGGTGGGAGAGGGATTTGGACCCCCGTGCCTCTTGCGAAGCGCATGGTTTTCGAAACCAGCCTGTTAGACCACTCCAGCATCCCACCCAAGTGTCCCCGGTGAGAGTCGAACTCACAACCCCCGGATCCGCAATCCGATGCTCTATCCATTGAGCTACGAGGACAACTTATAAAAGATTGACTAATTTTACCAGATTTGAAGCCAAAATCCTATTATGTTAAAGAAGGGACTTAGGATAATTTTTTCGAAACCCAGTCTGAAGCTTTATCCATTCTTGTGGGAGCTGCTTCCTCCTCAGGAATATAAAGAGAAAGAGTCTTTTTAGTTTTTTCCTTATCGCTCTCATTAATCACCAGCTCTAGTCTTCCGGGAATAGCCAGGGTTTCCAAAATCAATAAATCGGTATTTAAGCGTTTAGTAAACCAAAAACGAGTGAAAATCTCCCAGTCGTTTCTTCTGTCAGCAACTTTTATTCCCTTGTTGGTAATGGCGTATTCGATCGTTTCCGGTTCAACTGTTGACAATATATAAAAAAGAAAGACCAAAGCGATCAAAAGCACAACAGGCATTGCGCCCTCAACGATAAAAAGAATAAATCCAAAAATTGAGGCAATCACAACTAACCTTACCCAGAATTCTCTTTCCCTTTTCTTAAAAGCTCTTGCCGGAGCTCTCCAGGAAAAAAGTACTTTTTCCGGCTCGGGTCTTGGAAGCGGAGTTTGGGCAGACTGGACGGGCGCCTGTTGAGCCGTTTGGGGTGGTGGGGTTTGGTTATTTTTCTGATTGGGCATGTTAAAATTATTATACACTACTTAGCTAACAGCTTTTCAATAGGGCTTGATCAATGATATAATTCCACCTACAAGGAGGAGTCCGATAGTTTGGTCAATTCGGGAGGTTTGCTAAACCTCTGAGTCGCAAGACTCACGCGGGTTCGAATCCCGCCTCCTCCGCTCACGTTCGTTCGCGGAGTCGTTTGGGCTCGAAAGCGCACAAGTTATGTTGGATAAAAATACAGTCCTTGTTTCTGCTGCGTGTGTTTTCAAAGACGTAAAAGGAAAGCCTCGCTGGTTTTTTGTCAAACAGGGGGACGTCGAAGGCTGGGAAATTCCCAAGGTTCTGGTAAGAAAAGGAGAATCATCAGTCAGAGCAGCTCTTCGGATGATGGGAGAAAAAGGCGGCATGAGCACAAGGGTTCTGGAAGAAGCAGGAAGGGCCGGCGGTGCAACCACAATTAATGGTAGAAGCCTCCCCCAAAGACATATTTATTACCTGATGGTTGCCAGATCATTAGCAGGCGAAGCCATTGGTTTTCCAGAGTTTCTTTGGCTCGAATATTCTAAGGCGCTCAAGAGGATTGACTCTAAGAGAGATAAAACTATGTTAAAAGCGGCCAAAGAAACTCTGGAAAAGTTAAAAAAAGAAAACCAGAGGAAAAAAATTAACTTCCAGATGACTTCATAACCCTGGCTCTTTCAGTTAAAATTAAGGGTATGCAGCGTGAATTCTCAACCGGAGGGATTGTCTACAAGAAAATGAACGGAGGCGTTTTATGGTTAGTGGCAAAGTCGTCTCCCAGTAAGAAATATCCTAAAAGTGTTTGGAGGCTTCCTAAAGGCTGGATTGATGAGGAAAAAGGCGGAAAAAACCCAGGACCGCTGTCTAGAGGTGAAAGAAAATCGACGCTTGAAGAACTTCAAAGTACCGCTCTAAGAGAGGTTAGGGAAGAAGGTGGGATTGGAGCAAAGATTATAAAAAAGATTGGGACAGAGAGATTTTTTTATACGCATGAAGGAGATCGTATTTTGAAATTTGTTACTTTTTATTTAATGGAATGGGTGAAAGATCTTCCGGAAGGTCCCGGTTTTGAAACGGAAAAAGTTGAGTGGTTAATTTATGAAAACGCACGAAAAAAACTCACCCATCCTGGAGAGAAAAAAATGTTGGATAGAGCCCACAACTTATTAAGTTTGGGGATACAAGATGATTTGATATAATGAAACGTTTTTGTATTTTCTTTGTCGTACTTTCTTTTACTAAAAGAAAGTACGAGTAAAAGGAGACGTGCCGGAGTGGTCGATCGGGTTCGCTTGGAGAGCGAATGTGGCCGCAAGGTCACCAGAGGTTCGAATCCTCTCGTCTCCGCCATTTTACCTTGTGCTTTTAGAATCTTACTTCTAAACTAGTTTGTATGTTAGAATAATTCGCATCTGTATGATCATTTTAATTTTAATTATGTCGGTATTTTTATTTGTTTTTCCTAAAAGCGTTTATGCATATATAGATCCTGGTTCCGGAAGCTATCTTACCCAAGTTATTTTGGGAGTAATTTTTGGAGGATTGTTTATGTTGAAAGTTTATTGGAGAAAAATTAAGAATGTGTTTTCCAAAGGCAGCTCCAAGAAAAATGATGAGAAACTCTCCAAAAACGAGTAAGTTTTCAAAGGGTTCGTTTAGGGATCCAAGCGGATTTCTTTTTATAAAAAATGGTCAACTTCTAAGAAGAGTCGATATTAATTATAAAGACAATTTCGACTACTTTGTCAAAAGCGGCCTTTATAAAAAGCTTACAGAGGAGGGTTATTTAATTTCTCATAAAAGTGTAAAGTTTCCTAGTAGTTACCCCAATACTTACAAAATAATTAAACCGGAAAAAATTCCCTTTATTTCATATCCATATGAATGGTGTTTTAGTCAGTTAAAAGACGCCGCCCTTCTTACACTATTAATAAACAGAAAAAGTATTGAAAAGGGGATGATTTTGAAAGATGCCAGTGCTTACAATGTCCAGTTTTTGCAAGGCAAGCCGATTTTTATCGATACCTTATCGTTTGAAAAATACAAAGAAGGGACCCCTTGGATAGCCTATCAGCAATTTTGCCGGCATCTTTTGTCTCCTCTTCTTTTGGCAGCATATAAAGATTACAGGTTGATGCAGTTTTCAAGAATATTTATCGACGGAATTCCACTTGACCTTACTAGTAAGCTTTTACCATTGAGCTCGATTCTTAATTTTTCCGTACTTACTAATATACATATGCATTCAAAAGCAGAGAGCTTTCTCGAGGATAAGTTTGTAAAGAGAAAGGAATCTTATATATCTCAAAATTCACTATTTGCGATTATCAATAACTTAGAAAACCTTATATCTAAATTAGATTTAAGAACTAAAAAAACAGAATGGCTAGATTATTATGAAAAAGATAGCTACGGCAATCGGTCTCTAAGAAATAAAAAAAATATTGTAAAGGGTTTATTTAAGGAGATTGGCAGGGTTGATATGCTGTGGGATTTGGGGTCGAATATTGGTTACTTTTCAAAAGCATTAGATGTAAAAAATACTTTTATTGTCGATTTTGACAATGATATTTTAGCGGTTGAGAAAGATTATAAGGAGGTTAAAAAAAGACATTTAACAAATGTACTTCCCCTTTTTTTGGATCTAACCAACCCAAGTTCTGGAATAGGTTGGGCAAACGAGGAAAGAGACTCTTTAATTCAAAGAGGTCCGTGTGATGTTGCTTTAGCGTTGGCGCTTATACATCATTTTGCAATTACACATAACCTGCCTTTATCAAAAATCGCAAACTTCTTTAAGCATATTTGCAAGTGGCTTATTATTGAATTTGTTCCAAAGGGGGACTTTCAAATTAAAAGATTACTTTTAAATAGGGAAGATATTTTTTCTGAATATAATCAAGAAAATTTTGAAAAAGAGTTTTCCAATTTTTTTTATATCCGTAAAAAAATTAGGATTTATAATTCAGAAAGAGTAATGTATTTGATGAAAAGAAAATGATATTTCTTATCGCATATCCGTTCCTTTTTTCGCTTTTTCCGATATTCTCCTTATATTTAAAAAACTTTAATCAAGTTTCTTTTGGAGACGTCGTTGACCCCACTATAGTCGTATTATTTTTTTCTTTAGCTTCTTATTTAGGAAGTTTTATGGCTACTAGAAAGATTGCTAAAGCCTCACTAATTACTTTCGTTTTTATTTTTTTTGTCTTTTCATTCGAACCCGTCTTTTCTCCATTCAGAAAAATTTTATCGGTAGACGGAGTATTAACTGTTTATCCGTGGTTTTTTATTTTTTGGATAGCTTTGTTTTTGGTGTCCCTTTTTTTTATATTGTGGACAGATTCTCATTTAACGCTTATAAATAAATTTCTATCCCTTTTTTCGATCTTCTTGATTTTTATTTCTTTTGCTAGATTGGTTACTCTAAAGCCTTGGAAGAGTAATAACTCTGTTCTAAGTAAGTCGATAAATACCATTGACGTTTTAACCGTTCAGAAGGATAGCGAGGAAGATACTGAC
This sequence comes from uncultured Gammaproteobacteria bacterium, assembly GCA_964435575.1. GTDB lineage: Bacteria > Patescibacteriota > Microgenomatia > UBA8517 > UBA8517 > GWB1-39-12. Next base: position 5,081 of record CAYSZS010000020.1, read on the forward strand.
TTGCCCGACATTTATTACATAATTGTTGATAGATACTTAAGGAATGATATTCTTCAAGAAAATTACGGATTTGATAATAGCGATTTTTTAAATTTTTTGCGTGAGAAAGGATTTTATGTTGCTGAGGCAAGCAGGTCAAACTATCTAAAAACCGGACAGTCCCTTGCTTCCTCTTTAAATATGCAATATATAAATTATCTATCTCAGAATGGTGGTGAAAATTCCGAATCTTGGGGTCCCGTATATTCGCTTCTTGAAAAAAACCTAGTAGTAAAAACGCTTAAAGACAAAGGCTATAAATATATTCATTTGGGTTCATGGTGGGAGCCAACCAGAAAAAACGACTTTGCCGATATAAATATAAACATTCAGGTAACCCCTGAATTTTCGGAGAATCTATTACAAAATACCGTTTTTTATCCCGTAAAAGATCAACTATTTGCAGAGGGGGTGCGTAAAGAACAGTACGATAGAACGTTATATGAATTGGATTATCTAAAAAAAATACCCCTTATTAATGAGTCTACTTTTACCTTTGCCCACCTTTTAATAACTCACCCCCCTTATGTTTTTGATGAAAAAGGAAACTATGTTACTAATAGAGATGAGGCTAGAATAGAAGAAAAAGAAAGTTATGTAATTCAAGTTAAAATTACAAACAAACTTCTTGAGGACTTGATAACAGAAATCTTTCAAAATTCTGAACGAAAACCCGTAATTGTTATTCAATCCGACGAAGGTAAATATCCAGTTGGGATATTGCAGTTTGACCATAGATTTGATTGGTTTAAGGGAACCAGCGATCAGGTAAAAGAAAAAACCGCAATCCTTAATGCGATTTATATTCCAGATACTGACGCTAAAGAGTTTTACCCCAGCCTTACCCCTGTAAATACTTTTAGAATTGTTTTTAACAAAGTATTTAACACGAACATGGATTTATTGCCCGACGAAAGTTATTTGAACCAGGATGACCTTCATCCATATAAGTTTAAAAAAGTGGAATAATGTAACTATGCCCTCTCTTATTCTTATTAATAGGACAATAAATAGTTTTCTGAAATTACACTTTCAATTCATCATTTTTATCACTTTAAATATTTTATTCTTTTTTAATATCTTAATATTTCATTCCAAGGTTAGTTTTAACGGCTTTAACTATAATATTAACTCAAATCATTTTATAGAAGATGTCCGTACAGAGGGTAAATCTTTTAGTTTACTTAACTCTCTGGGACAGTTTGATGCACAATGGTATTTGAAAATTGCTCGTGAAGGATATGCGAAAATATCAGAAAACTCAGGGGAATCGGAACAGATGGCTTATGCCTTTTTTCCTTTTTATCCACTAATTATAAGGTTATTTAATTCGGTCATTAAAGATATTGAAGTTTCCGCTTTCTTAATTTCAAATCTTTTGGTGGCTATTAATTTTTTTAGTTTCATTTATATTATTAAGAAGCACTTTAGTTATGAAATTTCTCTAAAGGCAATATACATTCTTTTTTTCTTTCCCTTTGCCATTTTTTTTAGAAGTTATTATACAGAAGGGGTATATCTTGTTTTATTGCTTTGGTTTAGCTATTTTCTTTTAGAAAAAAAATATTATAAATCGTCCCTCTTTTTATCTTTATTAAATATCACCAAAGCTAGCGGTTTTTTACTTAATCTGCTATTTATTTACCTTGCTTTCCGGGATTTTCACAAACGGAAAATAAGATTATCCGAGTTATTAATATCTGCATTCTTACTATTTGTACCGTTTATGATTTGGGTGTATTTTAACTATCACAACACTGGAAGTTTTATTTATTTTTTATTAGCCAGATCTTATTGGAGTCCTTTTGCAAAATTCCCTTTTTTATCAATTTTCAATAACTTAGCTCTTATTTTCCTTTTTCCTTTCCTTCCTCTTCACCTTTTTCACTTTTCTCAGGTTGATATTATAACGGTATTTATATTCTTACTTCTATTGATTAAGAGTAAAAAAATTTTACCGCGAGTTTATTGGTTGGTGAGTTTATGTTTGTGGCTGTCACCCCTTTTGGTAAGTGACACAATGTCATTTTCAAGGTATCAATCAGTAAATTTTCCAATTTTTATTTATTTATCACAAATACTAAAGGGTAAACAATATTTCATAGTACTTTCTATATTTTTCTTATTACTTATGATTACGTCACTTTTTTTTGTAAACTGGTGGTGGGTAGGTTAATTAGTTATGTTGAAAAGAATTTATATTTATTTATCTATCTTTATATTTATTTTATTTTGCTTTAAGGGACTTATTTTTTTGGATCCGGATTTTGGTTGGAGACTAAGAGCGGGTGAAATATATTTAACTTCCGGCATACCTAAAACCGACCCCTTTTCTTATACGATGCCCACTTTTCCCTGGGTGGATCATGCCTGGAGTCAGTCGCTTATTTTCTATTTTATATATTCAAAGCTTGGTTATTTTGGACTATCGCTGCTCGAATCACTTCTGGCGGTTTTAGTTCTTTATATAGTTTCTTTTAGTTTTGGCAAGCCGGTTCTAAGTAAAAAGATTTTCAAAAACCTGGGTTTTTATATTAATACGAGGTTTTTGAAACCGCGTCTTTTTGAATTGTCTTACGAAAAGCTGGGAGCATTTGTAAATTTCCCCGTTCTTTTAGGTGCTTCAATTTTTTTTACTTTTTTTGGAATCCGTGCCCAAATCGTCAGTTGGTTAATGCTGTCCTTTTTGGTTCTTATTCTTTTTAAATCATATTTGGGAAAAGCCAAATATATTATTCCATCACTTTTTTTTATCTGGGCAAATCTTCACGGAAGTTTTTTGATAGGTCTGATAACATTTTTTATTTTTTTATTTTTAAAGTCTGTAAGAACCAGAAAAGCATTGATTGGCGAATGGGTGATTTTACTTGCAAGCATATTAGTGACCTTGATTAATCCTTACGGCCCGGGAATTTGGAGGGAAGCCTTGTCAAGCGTTTCAGATACCAAACTTCGTTTTAGCATAGTTGAATGGATGCCGGCGCTTACCATGCTTGACTTGGCAATAGTTTCATTTATAGGAATTTCGTTTGCTCTTTTTGTGAAATATTGGAAGAGGATGGCGTTTGAGGAAGCCGGATTATATATATTCTTTTTGGCCTCGGCATTATTATCAAGAAGACACCTGCCTTTATTTGTAATTATTGCTCTTCCGGTCACAGTTAAGACAATCAATTTTCTTTTGGGAGATGCAAAGAGGGTAAAAAACGGGCAAGAGAGATTTACAAAGTTTTACAAAACGCTTTGGTTAACCAGTCTAATAATTTTTTTTATCCAAGCCATTTTTGCATTTCGTGAGGCTGGTTATTTGGGCTATGGTGGTTTTTATCCCAAAGAAGCAGTTTCCTATCTAAATGAAAATTTACCCCGAGGTGAGATTTTCTCAGAATATGGTTGGGGGGGATATTTAATTTGGAATCTGCCACAAAAAAAGGTGTTTGTTGATGGCAGAATGCCTTCTTGGAGATGGGATAAGCCGGGAAATGCCGGATTAACTTCAGCCTTTGATACTTATAACGAAGTACTTTCGGGGAAAACTGACTATAGAAAAGTATTTGAAAAATATAATGTCGAAATTGTACTTTGGAGTAAGCCTAAAGAAGAAGATAAACTGGACGATCTTACCGAGAAACTTGAGGGGTTCCTTTCGGTTTTCGGCTGGGAGGCTCGCGATTTTGACCTTTTGCAGGTTTTAGAATTAGATGGTTGGGGAAAAGTATACGAAGATGAAGTAGCGGTTTTATATAAAAGTCCTCGTTAATTTTCATCCTTTCTTCGGTTTTATTTGATATAATGAATTAAGATGGCAGATCAGGTTGATGAAGTAAAATCCAAAATAGATATAGTATCTTTAATTTCGGAATACGTAGAGCTTAAGCGCGCAGGCAGAAATTATAAAGCTTTATGCCCTTTTCATTCCGAGAAGACTCCCTCGTTTATGGTTTCACCCGAGGTCCAGATCTTTAAATGTTTTGGCTGCCAAAAAGGCGGCGATGCGCTAACCTTTTTACAAGAATATGAAGGAATGGACTTTCCCGAAGCCTTAAAATTTTTAGCCGAAAGGGTTGGAGTAAAGCTTACCCGTGGAAATTTTGTCGATAGGGGTAGTAAAGAGAGGTTATATGAGATAAATTCATACGCCTTACGCTTCTATCACTTTATTCTACTGAACCATAATGTAGGAAAAATTGCCCTCGACTACCTAAAAAATGAGCGCGGTATTAAGCTTGACACAATTAAAACTTTTCAAATTGGTTATTCTCCCGATACCCCCCTTGCTTTAAAAAAATATTTGATTGATAAGAAAAAAATCTCTCTTAGAGACCTTGAGAGGGTAGGGCTTATTTATTCAAAAAATGGCGCTACGTTTGATAGATTTCGGGGGAGGATAATTTTTCCTTTGCATGACCACAGGGGTAATATTGTAGGCTTTTCGGGCAGGGTTCTTCCGAAAGCACGTGAGAACCTTGCAAAGTATATAAATTCGCCTGAAACCGAAATCTATCACAAATCTAAAATTCTTTTCGGCCTACACCTAACTAAGGGCGAGATTAAAAAGAAAAAAGAAGCCGTTATTGTGGAGGGAGAACTTGACGCGATTTCATCATGGCAAGTCGGAGTAAAAAATGTGGTTGCGATTAAGGGTTCGGCACTAACAGAAGAGCAGGCGAGGCTTTTGGCCAGATTTTCCGGAAAACTGATCCTGGCACTTGACGCCGACTTTGCAGGTAGTGAAGCAGCAAGGCGCGGAATCGAGATTGCGGAGAGATTCGTCTTCGACATCAGAGTTGCAAAGCTTAGCGGATTTAAAGATCCGGACGAGGCGGCTCGCAAGGACCCCGAGAAATTAAAGAAAGGATTGGAAAAAGCAAGCGGCGTTTGGGATTTTATGATTGACTTAATTTTTGAGCGCTATCCGGGGTTAAGCGGTAGCGATAAGGCTAAGATTAGTAGAGAGATTGTACCGATAATTTCGGCCATAAGGGATAAAATTGTACAGGCTCACTACATCGGAATTGTTGCCAAGAAGCTTGGGGTATCCTTGGAAGCGGTTACAGAACAAGTAGACAGAATTGTTAAGAAAGACGTTGAAAAGCCCAAGCTCGAGGCGTTAGTAAAGCCGCCAACAAAGACGCGGCGTGAACTTTTAGAAGAGAGATTTTTGGCAGTGGTCTTTCGTTATGAACCTAAGATTCTTCTCAAAGTTAGCCAAATTCTAAAGTTAATACAAACGCCCTTGGCAAAAAGAATCGTGGAGGAATTTAGGTCTTTTGCTAAAAAGCACAAAAGTTTTGATCCGTCTATTTTTGCTTCGACCTTGCCAAACGAACTCGTTGAAGGTTATGTCGATTTGATATTGGAGGATATAAAAGGATTAGACGAGGATACTCCGGAAAAGTTAAAAAAGGAGCTTAAGTTTATTGAGAAAGAGCTAAGGGTTCTTGATATCAGAGATAGATTGGAAAAAGTTTCCTTGGAAATTGGTGGCTTGGAAAAATTGAAAGACACAAGAATGGTGAAAAAGAAGGAGGAGGAATTTGGCGAGTTAACTAAAAAATTAAATAAGGTTGAGCGCGACAATTTTAAGGGTATAATTCTTTAGTGACATGGCAAAAAAAGAAGTAGTCGAGTTAATCAAGAAAGGTAGAGACCAGGGGTTTCTAACCCAAGATGACATATTGGAAGTTTTCCCTAATGCCGAGCAGGCTTTGGGTGAACTCGACGATCTCTACGACAAACTTCTGGCAGAAAGCATTGACGTTTTCGAGTCGGTTGAAGCCGAGGAGATGGATTCAGACGAAAAGGCTAAGGAAAAGCTTGAACGGGAAATTGAGATTCTGTCAAAACTTGGAGGTGCCGAATCAACTGATCCGGTCAGGCAATACTTAAGAGAGATTGGCAAGGTACCGCTTTTAGTCGCCGAAGAGGAAGTTGAGCTTGCAAAAAGATTTGAAAGGAGAGAAAAGGCGGCCAAAGACAAGCTTACCCAGTCAAATCTTCGTCTCGTTGTTTCAATAGCCAAGAAATATATTGGTCGGGGGCTCTCGCTACTTGACCTTATTCAAGAAGGGAATCAAGGGTTAATAAGGGCGGTCGAGAAATACGATTGGAGGAAGGGCTTTAAATTTTCAACCTATGCTACCTGGTGGATAAGGCAAGCCATAACCCGGGCAATCGCCGACCAGGCCCGAACAATCCGAATTCCGGTACATATGGTTGAAACAATCAATAAACTTTATAGGATTAGTAGGCGTCTGATGCAAGAGTTGGGCAGGGAGCCGACTGCCGAAGAAATTGCAGAAGAAGCAGAGCTGGATGCGGATAGAGTTAGAGAAATTTTCAAAATTGCCCAGGAGGTAACTTCGCTTGAGGCACCCGTTGGGGAAGATCAGGAAAGTTTCCTGGGAGATTTTATACCTGACGAAAGTCAACTTTCACCGGTTGACCAAGCCTCGAAGCAGCTTTTGAAGAATCATCTTGACGAGGTTTTGGCAACGCTTTCGGATAGGGAAGCAAGGGTTTTAAAGTTAAGATTTGGCTTGGAGGGAAATAAGCAAATGACCCTGGAAGAAGTTGGAAAAGTTTTTGGAGTGACCCGTGAGCGTATTCGCCAAATTGAGGCAAAAGCGCTAAGGAAGCTTAAACACCCATCAAGAAGAAAAAAGTTGCAGGATTACCTAGAATAAAGAAAACAAGCCAAGTAAGACTTGGCGCAGTCCCGCTCAGCGGGAAAATTGCAAGACTACTTGGAATAATTTCTACTTAAAATATAGTACACTGGTTAGAATGCCTGCCTTATTAAAAAGAATTCTTTTAGTATTCCTCTTTGCACTTTCATTTACGACAGGCTTTTTTGCAAGCTATTTTTTCTTAAATTTTTCTAAAGTTTTTGTAAAGACCCCAGAAGGAGATTTTCTTGAAGATGATGGCCCCCCTATAGCTAGCGGTTCATATAATATTCTTCTTCTTGGTTATGGGGGGGCGGGTCACGACGGAGGAAATTTGTCGGATGTCATTATGGTCGCAAACATTAACCCCGAAAGAAAAAAGCTGACTTTGATATCGGTTCCGAGGGATCTTTGGGTTGAAATTCCCATTCGAAGCGACATATCCCAAAATTTTAAGATCAACCACGCCTATGCGATTGGCAGCGACGACAGGAATTATCCCTTAAAAGAACCTCAATACAAAGGCGAGGGGGGAGCGGGAGTATTGGCCAAAAAAGTTGTGGGAGATACTACCGGTTTAGCAATACATTATTTTGTTGCAGTTGATTTTGAAAGTTTTAAAAAGATAGTTGATATTTTGGGAGAGATAGAGGTTGATGTTCCGGTAACTTTTGATGATTACTTTTACCCGATAAAAGGGCGGGAAAACGATACCTGTGGAAAGTCGGCAGCAGAGATAGCTAGGCTTCATGGGCTTTATTCAGACACAGAACTTCATCACCAGTTTGAGTGTCGTTATGAACATATACATTTTGATTCCGGCAAAGTAAAAATGGACGGCGAGGCCTCTTTAAAATTCGTCCGTTCCCGGGCGTCGGCCCAACATGGAGGCGATTTTGCCAGATCTCAGCGCCAACGGGCGGTTCTGGTAGCGATGAAAGGTAAACTTATTTCTATTTATGCGACCAGAAAGATTGATGATCTATTTAATGAATTCGGAAATCTGGTTAGAACCGATTTGGATTTGGCAACCAGCAAGAATCTGGCTCAAGTTTTAAAAAAACCGGAAGAATATGAAATTAACTTTCTTGGCTTAGATGAGAACAATGTACTTACTGCAACAAAAAGTCTGGATGGCCAGTTTATATTAACACCCAAGGAAGGCGAGGGTGTATTAACCGGAGTACAAAAATTTATATTTGATGAATTGAATAAAAACTAAATTAACACTTCACTTAGCGCAATTTCTTCAAGAGATAAACGCCGAGTAAAACCAGATCGACAAAAACGACCAGCCATGTCAAAAAGCCAAAAAGACCATATCCATTCATCATTCCTGAATATCCCCATCCCATCATATCTATCACCTCTCTCCGAGCCGGAGGCCTAAATCAAGTATAACAGAAGAGTAGGAAATTATATGTCACCTTTTACATAGATGCTTGGAGCATTCCTACGCGGTTTCCTTCAGTGTCTCTTAGCATGATAAATTTTCCGATACCGGGGATGTCCATTGACTTACCAACCGTTTTTCCACCCTCCTTTTTAACTGTTTCTATATGTTTTTCGAGATTGCCGACCGAGATTACTAGATGTGGCGTGTTACCGTACGGGCCTTTTGGATAAAAACCGCCGTTTATTGCACCTTTCTTTTTGTGCATTTGGTTTTTGTCCACCGGAGAAGTAATTGCCAAAACATAACTTCCCATTTTAGGAAGGTACTGCATATCCCACCCAAAAACGTTCGAATAAAATTTGCTCAGGCGTTTCTGGTTAGTGTATGGCATTTCGAAATGTACAACCGGACTCATCCCGTTAGAAACTCTTTTTCTTTTTGTGTTCTTCATATTTTTATCCCGGTTTTCTAACGGGATCCATTTTCATGATAAATATACTATTCGTTTATTGTGACAAAATCAAGGTTTAACTCTAGTTAACTTCTTTTATAATACGGGCTTTCTTTTTCGTCGACCATCCTTACGTGTCTCTCGTTCTTATTATCAAAAGCGGGTGCGACAGTAAGAACCATTTCCATATTACCGAAGTAGTGGATTCTGGTCTTTGGTGGAATGACGACTAAGTCAGTTGCTTGTACCTCAACTTTTTTATCATTTAACACAAAAGTGCCTATACCTTTAACTATATAATAAATGTAATAACATTTAACGTCATAGAATTCTTCGAAATGTCCCTTTTTTACAGAAACATGAACAACATTTGCCTCGGGAACATTCTCACCATAAACCACTAAATCAACACCGTATTTATTAAACTTATCTGCTTTACCCTTGAGGAATTTATACTGCCTCTTCATATTTGAAGTATATCAGGTTCGCGGAAGTGTTGAGGTGAAGTTGCCAAAATACTCACTTAGTCTTGAAAATTTCCTTTTTAAGACTCCTTGCCAACTTCAAGTAAAGATCCTCCATGTCCTCTCTCTTAAATGCGACCAGCATTTTGGGAAGTCTACTTTCTTTGATATCCTTAACTTTAATGAACTGATTGACTAGGTTTACTTTGTCAATATCCCAATCGAATTTTGCTTTTGCGTCTAAAATCAATTTATTAATCGAATAATCTTCTTTTTTTAAAATAAAATAGAGGTCAACATAATCTCTTTCACGCGGCTTCATAAATAGAGTGTGCAACTTGTTTGTAGCGATATCGTAGATACTATCGACGTCCAGTTTTCCGAAATTAACTCCCTTACTGATACGAGGGAAGGGATAGTAGTTAAAATCCACTTTGAGCTCTTCGCCATCGGTAAAGATTAAGGTGTAGCTTATAAGTCCTAAAAATTGACTCCTTTTTATTTTGATTACTGACAATTTGACGGAGTTGGCTTTTAAAAATGCTTCTATTAATTTCTGGTCGACTTCCTGTTCCTCTGTAAAAAGATCTATATCATGCGACAATCGGTGATGAAGATAAAACTCAGCCAAAGCAGTGCCGCCGGTCAAATAAAACCTTTTGGTTATTTGGGGTTCGCTTTGGATAAGCTCCAGAAAGTTAAGTTGTTTGGGAGTGAGTATAGTTTTTCCCATATTAAATACTCCAATGCCCTCTTTTTATAAGGGTCTAATTCGTCTTTAATGGAAGGCCAGGCTTTTTTGACTTCCTCTCTGTCTAATTTTTCACCATCCAATCCATAGTTAATTAGCTGAGTTAACCTCCACAGACGGTATTCTTCGGGATTTTCTTTTTTAAACTTTTTTTCGTCGATCGACCAGTTAATCATGATGTAATTATATCATTTTTTGATCCTGTTTGAAATTAAGGAGTAACTCTTAAAATGAATATATCAGGTACAGGAGAATAAGTTGCCGAAGTACCTACCACTACGTTCTCGAACTCTTTTTTGGAAGTTTTGGTCTGCCTAGCCAATTTAGCCAATTCCTTTACAACGATTCTTATGAATTTCTGAGCTTCTTTTTTGTTTTCTTTACTTGACAAATTCCAATCTAAACCCGGTCCTGTATTTCCTTCGAGAAGGTAAATGTTACCGTTATTACTGATTATAAAATCAAGCGCAAATAGCGATGATTTATTATTCCGTAGGAACAAACTTCGTTTATTTAACACCTCAGCGATTTTATTAGAAGCAAGAAGAACATCCGTAGGCACTTGGCTTATTGGTATATATTTCAATGTTGCACCTTGGTGCTCATTGCAGCGGAAGTCACCAGCTTTAGCCATTCTTATATATGTTTGAATAATTTTTCCCCTGAGATATATAATCCGAATGTCGGTTGAGACAGGAGAGTTTTTGTAGCTAAAACCTTTATCAAAACTAACAAATGACTGGATAACAAAGGACTTTTTATTATGTTTTTTTAACGATTTCACCATTTCTCGGATTTGACCGACTCTGAATTTATAGACATTTATCCCTCCTGCGCCAAATCTGTTTTTCATTATAATTTCGTCGGAAAAATCCTCGCGGTGGGGATGGTTGCTTTTTATCTGTTCGAGAGTTTTACAAGCGCTATTAACACTTTTAAGAGTATTTTTTTTAATACTCACTGTGGGGATGGAAAATTGATGGAGTTTTTTATACGTTTTTTGTTTGTCGAAGAAAAGATCAAAAAGAAATGGCTGATTAAAAGGTTTAATTTTCTTGGAAGAAAAAAGTAAACTACGATTATCCTTGATTTTCTCATTAACGGGAGAAAATTTGTCAAATATTACTTTCGAGTAACCAGTTTTTCTTACCTTGACCCAACTATTACCTTCATAAAGCCAGTAACTTTGGCATCTACCAGCACCGATTATATCGGCTGAAGTAGTAAAGGCTGCTTTTAAGCCGTTCTTTTGGCAGATTTCTAAAAAGTATCCGTAAACAACGTTGTAACTTTCACTATTCGAACCCTTAGCAAAAGGAAGCAGTACACCGTTTTTTAAAGTAGAGGCGCTGGTGGCAAGTTTTTCTGTGTATACAATTAGAATATCAAACAGTTCACTTTCCATCAAACGAAAGTCAAAGCGTTTCCTTTTTTATTGGCTCTTCCTGTTCTACCGATACGGTGAATGTAGTCTTCATAGGTTTCGGGAAGATCGTAATTAATAACATGAGTGACATCTTTAATGTCAAGTCCGCGCGAGGCAATATCCGTTGCCAAAAGTACCTGTACCTTATTGTTTTTGAAAAGCTCCAGTGCTTTCTGTCTTTGGCCTTGGGATTTATTACCATGGATAGTTGCAACCCTTACCCTCCGCTTAATTAAATCGCCGGCAACTCTGTCTATTCCTCTTTTTGTTCTGCCGAATACGAGAACCTTTTCAAAGCCCCTATTAGTTAATAGTTCGTCGAGTACATCTATTTTTTGCCTGCCATTTAATTTCACAATATCCTGATTTACGTTAGTAGGAGTTTGCCGGGCATTAAGAGAAATAACTTGTGGATCACGGGCAAAATTGCTCATAATTTTTTGTACCCTTTCCGGTAATGTGGCGGAGAAAAAGAGGGAATGTCGCTCCCGAGAAAGTTTGGAAACAATATAGCTGACGTCTACGATAAAGCCCATATCAAGCATTCGATCTACTTCATCCAGAACGATACTTCTGAACGAGTTAAAATTCAACTGTCTTCGACTTTCTAAATCTTTTAACCTTCCGGGAGTTCCCACAACAAAATTGGGATCTCTCCTTAATTTTTGAATTTGACCACCAATACCTACTCCACCGATACAAATAACCGGCTCTATACGAGTTCCTCTTGCCAGCTGTCTTAATTCTTGTTCGACTTGGATAGCCAATTCTCGTGTTGGGGTGATAACGAGAACCTTTTCGTGATCGTTTTTTATTACCTTGTCGATGAGCGGGATTAAGAATGCTGCTGTTTTGCCGGTACCTGTATTTGCGATACCCACGACATCTTTTCCTTCGAGAATAGGCAGTATCACCACGTCTTGTATGGGAGTGAGAACTTTATAGCCTTTGAGAGCGATGTTTTGTTTCAGAATAGAGTGAATTTGAAAATCCGAAAAAGAATGGGTTGGAGTAAATTCCTCAGGGGTCTCTCCTGAAGAATTGTTAATGAACATGGTGGGATTATAAAAAGAGGTTTTTCTTCTTCCACGGCCAAAATGTCCATTTCTATTATTTCCAAATGAATCACCCCGCCTATTAAAAAGTCTGTGATTGTTGCGTCTGAACATTGAAATGTCTAAAAAAACGATCAAAGCAATAGAACTGCTTAAAGTTATTACGTATTATTGAAGAAGATGAAAAGATACAAGAAGAAAAATAAAATAATTGGGGTACCTTTACCTATCTAAATTCAAAATATGTTAAAAAATTAAGCAGATCCATTGCCTCGATCTGCTCTATGGTTTGTATTATATCACAAATCAACAAAAAATCCTAATAAATTATATCAGCTGTACTCTTACACATTCTAATAATAAGTTTTGCCCCCCTGATTGACATGTTCAGGAACAGGAAAAAAGTTTTCACTACCTAAATTCTAGTAAATTTAAAGCCCCACCTTCAGGGAGAGTAAGTGATACCCACCATTAAACCCTTAGTGAGCCACGGAACGCCCTAACGGCATAGAAAGTGGGCGCAGTGTTGTGATATAGAAAGACATGACCGAAGCGGCGATCAGCAAAGAGGGCGCCGCCTAAGTTTCTAATACTGATCGGTGTTTTCACCCAGCTTGACGTCTTCGTATCGAAATTTCCAAGTTTCTGCAACTCTCGATATTCTTCTTCCGTTAAAAGTTCAATGCCCATGGCGGCTGCGATATCAATAGCGTTACCTGCTGGATGCACCCCTTGCTTTTCCCTCGCCTCCTGCCCAACTCGGTCGTAACAAACATTGCGGCGTCCCTTAGGGCTTTCCTCTGAACAATCATAAAAAATGTATTCGCCCGTCTTTTTATCTAGATCAACAACATCCGGTTCACCGCCGGTTGCCTCCATTGCATTGAGTGAGGACAGTTTTTCAGTATTAGTTTCCAGCTTTGCTTGTACTTTAGCCCATTCAAGACCAATATGCCTGTTCATGTTTTTCTCAAAACGGGTTTTCAAGCTCTCTAGTAGTTCTTCACCTTGCTCTGGTGACAACTCCATTTTTATTTCAACTTTTGAAATATGGCCATTATTACCCGTTGATGCTTTTGGCATAGTTTTTATATTAAGAAAACAAGTAGTTTATTTTTATTTTAACAAATGATAAAGATACTTCAAGCGCGTCGGCCAACTTTTCTATACTCAACAAACATGAGTTTGCTACTGCAAACGATAGTTTTTGAATATATACTCATCGCAATTTGCGTGCGAATTGGAATACGAGGAGTAGTCTTGAATAGGTTAACTTCTGATAAAATAATGCTGTTGAGTCAGCGATATTAGCGCTAATAGCGCTTGACAGTTAGCCAAGATAATGCTAACATCACCACTATGAATCTAATTCCACGAGCACTTTCAACGGTGATCAGAGACAAACTAAGCTCATCAAACAAGGGTGTAGTTCTTTATGGAGCAAGACAGGTGGGGAAAACCACCTTATCCGTTCAAATAATCCAGAGTCTTAACTTAAAAACACTAACCATAAATGGTGATCAAAGCCGCTTTCAGGACGTTTTTTCCAGCCTCAGCTTAGAACGAATAAGATCGTTAGTTGCGGGTTATGAGTTGTTGTTTGTAGATGAAGCTCAAAGGATTCCTGAGATTGGCACCGCAATAAAAATTATTCTAGACAATCTGTCCTCTTTAAAAGTTTTGGTCACCGGATCATCTTCACTGGATCTTGCCAGTAAAGTAAGTGAACCTCTGACTGGTCGTGTCTGGAGTTATCATCTCTACCCAATTTCATTTTTGGAGCTATCCTATGACGCAAATCATGAAGAATTAAATTCAACTCTTGAAGAAAGACTAGTCTTTGGATCCTATCCGGAAATTTTCTCAATCGTCAGCGATGAACAAAAAAGGGAATATTTGCAAAACTTGAGCGACGCATATCTATATAAAGACCTCATTGAGTTTGGGGAAATAAAAAATTCTTCCAAAATCCGCGATCTCTTAAAACTACTGGCCTTTCAAATCGGATCTCAAGTCTCTTTAACTGAACTTGGCAATTCTTTGGGAATGAGTAAGGATACTGTCGGTCGCTACATTGATTTGCTTGAAAAGTCATATGTGGTTTTCCGCCTTAAGGGTTTTAGTCGTAATTTGCGGAAAGAAGTTGTCAAGATGGATAAAATTTATTTTTATGATTTAGGAATTCGAAATATTTTGATTGATAATCTTAGTGGTTTAAATAACAGGAATGACTTCGGCCAACTGTGGGAAAATTTTCTTATCGTCGAGCGGATGAAACTACTTGCTTATAAACAGCACCCAATTTCAACATATTTTTGGAGAACGTATACTGGTGCAGAGTTGGATTATGTTGAGGAAAAAGAGGGGAAGTTGTCAGGTTTTGAGTTTAAATTCGGTTACAAAGTTTCCAAAGCCCCAAGTAGTTGGACAAGTACATATTCCAACTCTGATTTTAAGTGTATAAATCGAGAAAATTATCTCCAATTTATTTTGGATACTTAACTTGTGTGAGTTTTATAGGTAGTATTGACCGAGACTTGCTTCGGATAACGTCAGTCTGGCTCCCCC